>NZ_JAPRGK010000012.1:0-87956 GCF_035726465.1 Enterococcus sp. E4-150
CGGTGAGTGATCACCGTACCGGTTCGATTCCGGTCCTCGGCATTTCAAATATGCGCCCATAGCTCAACTGGATAGAGTGTTTGACTACGGATCAAAAGGTTAGGGGTTCGACTCCTCTTGGGCGCGTTAATTAAACGGGAAGTAGCTCAGCTTGGTAGAGCACTTGGTTTGGGACCAAGGGGTCGCAGGTTCGAATCCTGTCTTCCCGATAATTATAAATTTAAACACGGGGCCTTAGCTCAGCTGGGAGAGCGCCTGCTTTGCACGCAGGAGGTCAGCGGTTCGATCCCGCTAGGCTCCATTTCATTTAAATAATGAATATCTTTTTCGCGGTGTAGCTCAGCTGGCTAGAGCGTCCGGTTCATACCCGGGAGGTCGGGGGTTCGATCCCCTCCGCCGCGATTTTTAAGAGCCTGGACCTTTAGCTCAGTTGGTTAGAGCAGACGGCTCATAACCGTCCGGTCGTAGGTTCGAGTCCTACAAGGTCCATTGTGGCGTTGTAAGTTTCATATGGAGGATTACCCAAGTCCGGCTGAAGGGAACGGTCTTGAAAACCGTCAGGCGGGTAAAACCGTGCAAGGGTTCGAATCCCTTATCCTCCTTTTTCATATTATCGCGGGATGGAGCAGTCTGGTAGCTCGTCGGGCTCATAACCCGAAGGTCGTAGGTTCAAATCCTGCTCCCGCAATTAAAAACTAAAAACACTGGTTCCGTGGTGTAGGGGTTAACATGCCTGCCTGTCACGCAGGAGATCGCGGGTTCGATTCCCGTCGGAACCGCCATGCGGGTGTAGTTTAGTGGTAAAACCACAGCCTTCCAAGCTGTTGTCGCGAGTTCGATTCTCGTCACCCGCTTTTAGTTTTTATGGGCCTATAGCTCAGCTGGTTAGAGCGCACGCCTGATAAGCGTGAGGTCGATGGTTCGAGTCCATTTAGGCCCATTAGTACAAAATCTTATTGGTTTTGGGGAAGTACTCAAGTGGCTGAAGAGGCGCCCCTGCTAAGGGTGTAGGTCGGGAAACCGGCGCGAGGGTTCAAATCCCTCCTTCTCCGTTTCAATATTTTGTTTTACCTGGCCCGTTGGTCAAGCGGTTAAGACACCGCCCTTTCACGGCGGTAACACGGGTTCGAATCCCGTACGGGTCATTAATTTAATATAGTTTTACATGGAGGATTACCCAAGTCCGGCTGAAGGGAACGGTCTTGAAAACCGTCAGGCGGGTAAAACCGTGCAAGGGTTCGAATCCCTTATCCTCCTTTTTCATATTATCGCGGGATGGAGCAGTCTGGTAGCTCGTCGGGCTCATAACCCGAAGGTCGTAGGTTCAAATCCTGCTCCCGCAATTAAAAACTAAAAACATTGGTTCCGTGGTGTAGGGGTTAACATGCCTGCCTGTCACGCAGGAGATCGCGGGTTCGATTCCCGTCGGAACCGTTTGGCTCGGTAGCTCAGTTGGTAGAGCAATGGATTGAAGCTCCATGTGTCGGCAGTTCGATTCTGTCCCGCGCCATTATGCGGGTGTAGTTTAGTGGTAAAACCACAGCCTTCCAAGCTGTTGTCGCGAGTTCGATTCTCGTCACCCGCTTTTAGTTTTTATGGGCCTATAGCTCAGCTGGTTAGAGCGCACGCCTGATAAGCGTGAGGTCGATGGTTCGAGTCCATTTAGGCCCATTTATTTTATTGGCCCGTTGGTCAAGCGGTTAAGACACCGCCCTTTCACGGCGGTAACACGGGTTCGAATCCCGTACGGGTCATGAAAGATACTTTTTGAGTATCTTTTTCTTTTTATCTGAAAGAATGATTTTAAAAAGCTTAGCAGAGTTATCTTTATGGATGATTGTGCTAAGCTTTTTTGGACAGTTCTAATGTAAAATATTTTTATATTTTTTAAGCAAAAAAATGAAAAAATACGAGCAGAAAACTGTTTTATCTGCTATACTTGGTTCGTTGCAAGTTCCCGAAAGGATCCGCAGGACGGAGATGCCTTGTAACCGAATTTAACTAGGGGGAATCATTATAATGGTAGAAAGACACTTATTTACATCAGAATCTGTTTCTGAAGGACATCCAGATAAAATTGCTGACCAAATCAGTGATGCAATCTTGGATGCAATTTTAAAACAAGATCCAACAGCACGAGTAGCGTGTGAAACGTCTGTAACAACTGGTCTTGTTTTAGTATTTGGAGAAATATCTACGACGGCATATGTAGATATTCAAAAAGTCGTACGGGAAACAATAAAAGAAATTGGTTATACACGTGCAAAATTCGGATTTGATGGAGATACAGCAGCTGTATTGGTTGCGATTGATGAACAATCTCCTGATATTGCTCAAGGAGTTGATGAAGCACTTGAGATCCGGGATGAAGATAAAAAAGACGTATTAGATGAGATTGGTGCTGGCGACCAAGGTTTAATGTTTGGGTTTGCTGTAGATGAAACACCAGAATTGATGCCTTTACCAATTGCTTTGAGTCATCGTCTGGTACGCCGCTTGGCAGATTTGCGTAAATCAAATGAATTAACGTATTTACGTCCAGATGCAAAATCTCAAGTAACGGTTGAATATGATGATCAAGGACAACCGGAACGCGTAGATACAATCGTTATTTCAACACAGCATGATGATGCAGTAGATAATGAAACAATTCGTCATGATGTCATCGAAAAAGTAGTGAAGGAAGTTATTCCAGCTGAATTATTAGATGATCAAACGAAATATTATATCAATCCGACTGGCCGATTTGTCATTGGTGGTCCTCAAGGGGATGCCGGATTAACAGGAAGAAAAATCATTGTTGATACGTATGGCGGTTATGCTCGTCATGGTGGCGGTGCTTTTTCTGGTAAAGATGCGACAAAAGTTGACCGTTCTGCCAGCTATGCTGCACGTTATATTGCTAAAAACATTGTTGCAGCAGGGCTTGCTCGCAAAGCAGAAGTACAGCTAGCTTATGCGATTGGTGTTGCTCAACCTGTTTCGATCTCAATCAATACTTTCGGTACTGGAACGGTTCCGGAAGAAGAACTGATTGCTGCAGTGAGAGAAAACTTCGATCTTCGGCCAGCAGGAATCATCGAGATGCTTGATTTGCGTCGTCCGATTTACAAACAAACAGCTGCTTACGGTCATTTTGGTCGTACAGATGTAGATTTGCCTTGGGAACATACGGACAAAGTAGATGCGTTGAAAGCAAGTTTAGCAAAATAAGTTATATTCAGCTGGAACGATCGCCAAGTGGTGGTTGTTCCAGCTTTTTTTATGGCAGTTAACCTCTTGAAAAAGATAGTAATTATTTATCTATTTTTAGATCCTGTCATAATGAAAGGGAGGAATAAGATGAAAAAAGAAACAAATGTTACTTTGGTCACAGTGAGTATTTTCATTGCAACGTTCATGACGGCTATTGAAGGTACAATCGTAACAACCGCTATGCCAACGATTGTCGGTTCATTACATGGAATGGAAATCATGAACTGGGTATTTTCGATTTATTTACTGACAAACGCTATGCTTACTCCGATTTACGGAAAACTTGCGGATAAAGTGGGACGGAAACCAATCTTTATTTTTGGGACATTATTGTTTATTATCGGTTCGTTATTTTGCGGTTTATCTCAAAGCATGATTGGGTTGATTGCTGCTCGTGCGATTCAAGGGATGGGTGCTGGGGCAATGATGCCAGTAGCTTTGACGATCATCGGCGATCTTTATTCTATTGAAAAGCGAGCAAAAGTTTTAGGTTTGAATAGTTCAGCCTGGGGGATTGCCAGTGTTTTTGGACCGCTTGCGGGAGGATTCATCGTTGAAACGATCAGCTGGCACTGGATCTTTTTTATCAATGTGCCGATCGGTATTCTATTAATTATTTTGATTTGGCTATATTTAAATGAACCAAAAATCATGCATGAGTCTAAACCAATGGATATTTTTGGTAGTTTTAGTTTGATGGCTATGCTGGTCTCATTGCTGTTAGGGTTCCAATTATTAGGAGACGAGGGAATGAGTCCGCTTGTTTCTGCTTTGTTGCTAGGCAGTATCGTACTGTTGGGTGTTTTTATTTTTGCTGAAAAAAGAGCTAAAGATCCTGTCATCATGATGCATTTATTCAAAAATCCACTATTTGTTGTGGTCAACTTGGCTGCAGCATTGGCTAGTGGTTTTTTGATGGGAATCGATGTTTATATTCCTATGTGGATGCAAGGTGTATTAGGACTGAATGCAGCAATTGGTGGGTTGGTATTAGCACCATTATCACTAGTCTGGATGGTCGGTTCTTTCCTTGCAAGCAAGTGGATGACTCAAATGAAAACTCATTGGGTTTTGAGAATTGGACTACTAATCGCAGCTATTGGGGGCGCTTGGTTGTATCTTATGCCTTTCAGAAGTAACTATTTATGGTTTTTTGCTATATCAACGGTCATCGGTATAGGCTTAGGTGTGACCATGACTACCTCGACTGTCAGTGCACAAAATAGTGTATCTCGTGACCAGCTTGGTGTAGCAACTTCTTTTAATACGTTAGTTCGAACAATTGGTCAAACAGTCATGGTTTCTATTTTTGGTTTATTGATAAATGGGGTAACTAAACGAGAACTTGCAGCAGCAAATTTAACAAATGATGCAGATATCATGAATAAACTGGTGAATCCACAAACGGCTAAATATATTGATGCGGATATTTTGTTACCATTAAGAAAAATTCTTTATGATGGGTTACATTCCGTTTATCTAGTTGGCTTGTTACTCGTGATCATTGCTTTGGTCTTAACGCTTTTCGTTCATGAAAAAAGTGGTAAAATAAAACAGTAGTTTCGGTTAAGATATGTACGTAGCCGAATCATTCAAATTTAAAGTTATTCAAAAATAACTTCTTACTAAGGAAGGCGAAAATATGGCATTTATTCAAGCAAATATTTATTCGAATGTGTTAGAAATGGAAGTCAATCTAAATGTGATACTACCGCAAACAACAAAAAAGGTGATTGGCACCAGTTCAGAGCAAGAGACAACGGATATACCTGTTTTATATTTACTTCATGGAATGGGTGGCAATCATAGTGTATGGGAAAGACGTACGTCGATTGAACGTTATGTAGCAGACTACGGATTAGCTGTCATCATGCCATCTACTGATCTTGGCTGGTACACAGATACAGTTTATGACATGAAGTATTGGACATTCATTGCAGAAGAGCTACCTGAGATTTGTCATGAATTATTCCCGCAATTAACAAGAAAAAGAGAAAAAACATATGCCGCTGGATTATCGATGGGCGGATATGGCGCGTTAAAACTAGGCCTTGCAAAATCAGAAAATTTCGCAGCAGTAATCTCTCTTTCAGGCGCTGTTTCTGTAGGAAATCGAATGGATGATCTTTTGATGGTTCGTAAAGCAGCTTTTTGGGAAGGGATCTTTGGACCATTGGATCAAATCGAAGGTTCAAAAAATGATCCGCAATACTTATTGAAAGAACTAGTAAAAAGCGGAAAACCAGTTCCAAGATTTTATATGGCTTGTGGGGAATCTGATTTTCTTTATCAGGCAAATCAGGAAATGGTATCTGCTATGCAGGAACAAGGCTTGGCGGTCACCTTTGAACAAGGACCTGGCGATCATAACTGGATCTTCTGGGACCAATGGATTCAACGTGCATTGGCGTGGCTAATGGAAGAAAAATAAAAAAAGAGTCTTAAAAAGATAGCTCCTATAGAGATCACAAACATAGTGATCTCTATAGGAGCTTTTTTACTGCTCGTTTTCTCTTCTTTTATTTTGTTGGCATAAGCCTTCAATATAGGTTTGTGCACTCGTTAGAAAGAGTGCTTTTTCATTCAATTCTGCATGGGACTGCATACTTTCTTTAAATCCCTCTAATTGATTTTCAACTACATAATTACGCATAAATAGAACTGTTTCTTTCAAAAATTCATTTCCGTCCATAATCTTTTGTCGAAGCTGCTGTTCATGCTGCTGATCCATTAACTGTCCAATCAATAAATTGTGGAGAGAGGCAATGGCCTGATGACTTTGGGTGACTGAAAATCCTTCACGAACAAGTAATTGGATCATTTGCTCCAAATGTTCTAATCGACTCGGAAAAGCGGGCACAGTATTGATTTCTAATTCTGCCCCACAAGGGAAACGTGTGTAAAGGTCATAGTAATTTTCCATATACTGCAGCAACTGTTCATTCCAAGGCAAAGTTGGATCTGGAAGCGCTAATTCATCTTCCATTGTTTCAGCCATTTTCTGCAAGAGCTGTTGTTTGTTTTTGAAATACCAATATAAAGCAGGTGCTTGAACATGAATTCTGTTTGCGATGTTTCGCATGGAAAGCTGCGAAAGAGCTTGTGTTTCAGCCAGGATATCAAAGGCGGCCTGAATGATGATTGCTTGAGAAAGCTTTATTTCCATTTTATCAACCTCGTGTATTGCATTATCTTTTTAAACATGGTAAATTGTTAGTCGGTCTAATTTTACAGTGTTAAATTAGTCCTGTCAATTTAAACAAAGGGGTGTAATCAACGAATGAAATTAATCTTACGACATGCGAAAAAATATAAAGTAGCTGTTTTTATTTCCTTGCTGTCCGTAGCAGTCATGGTTGCAGCAGCATTATGGCAACCTAAGTTACTACAGCAAGTATTGGAAGCTATTATTACAGAAGATAATGATGAAATGAAAACAATTGGTATTTACCTGATCAGTCTGGCTTTGCTAGGATTAGCCGCAGGTGTAACGAACACGATTTTCTCTGCAAAAGTAGCTCAAGGCGTAAGTGCAGATATCCGAGAAGAAGCATTTCGAAAGATCCAGACATTTTCATTTGGAAATATCGAACAGTTCTCTGCTGGAAATCTTGTTGTTCGTCTAACAAATGATATCACGCAAATCCAAAATTTAGTGATGATTTCTTTGCAATCACTTTTTCGAATTCCATTCTTATTTATTGGTGCCTTCATTTTAGCTATGATCACGATGCCGCAATTATGGTGGATCATCGTAGCGCTTATCGTTACGGTATTTCTGATTACGGCACTTTCATTTACAAGGATGGGCAAGCACTTCATGATCATTCAAAAACTGATTGATCGTGTGAATAGCATTGCAAAAGAAAATTTACTAGGGATTCGTGTAGTGAAATCTTTTGTACAAGAAGAAAACCAATTGAAGTCATTCAGCAAAGTAAGTGAGGACTTAACAAAACACAACATCATAGTCGGTACATTATTTTCTGTGATGATCCCGTCCTTCATGCTGGCTGCCAATTTGGCTGTGGTTGGGGCGATCTTTTTTGTGAGCGATCTTGTTAAAGATGATCCTACGTTAATTGGTGGAATTGCTTCATTCATGAACTACTTGATGCAGATTATGATGGCAATCATTATTGGCGGAATGATGATGATGATGACTTCAAGAGCAGCGGTATCGCTGAAGCGGATCACGGAAATTTTAGATGCTGAACCAGATCTTACTTATTTAGACGTTCCAGAACAAGAGTTGACAGGTTCTGTTACTTTTGACCATGTTTCTTTTCGTTATCCTGGTGAGGATACAGATACGCTTAAAGATATCAGCTTTTCTATCAAACCTGGAGAAATGGTCGGGATCGTCGGGGCGACTGGTGCCGGGAAGTCAACACTAGCACAATTGATCCCTCGTCTATTTGATCCGACAGAAGGCAAAGTTGAAGTAGGTGGTGTAGATCTTCGTCAAGTAAATGAAAAGAGTTTAAGACAAACGGTTTCCTTTGTTTTGCAAAAAGCAATTTTATTCTCAGGAACGATTGCTCAAAACTTGCGTCAAGGGAAAAAGAATGCAACAGAAAAAGAGATGGAACATGCTTCTTCTATTGCTCAAGCAAAAGAATTCATCGAAAAGTTATCTGATCGTTATGAAGCACCAGTAGAAGAACGTAGCAGTAACTTTTCTGGTGGTCAAAAGCAACGTTTATCCATTACTCGTGGCGTTATCGGTAATCCAAAGATCTTGATCCTAGATGACAGTACGAGTGCACTGGATGCTCGCTCTGAAAAGCTGGTCCGAGAAGCACTCGATCGAGATTTGAAGGGAACAACGACGATTGTCATCGCACAAAAAATTGCTTCTGTTGTCAAAGCAGACCGCATCTTAGTATTGGATGAAGGCAGATTAGTCGGCGAAGGAACCCATGAGGAATTGGTAGCTGGAAACCGTGTCTATCAGGAAATCTTTGAAACTCAAAAAGGAACGGAGGAGTAAGTATGACTGATCTAATAAAAGCAAGTAAATTTTTCTATCACTATTTGAAGCGGTACAAACTCTCCTTTTTCTTTATCTTTATCACAGTGATCATTGCTACCTATCTACAAGTAAAGGCACCTCAATACATCGGGGAAGCTTTTCAAGAATTAGCTAATTACGTAGGAGGCTTGATGCAAGGCGTAGACGATAAAAGCAAATTTGTTTCTGTAATATGGAAACTCTTGCTGTTTTATGTACTAGCTAGTGCAGCCAACTTTATCTATAGTATTTTGTTCACACAAGTAGTAGGGAAGTCAACGAACCGAATGCGTATCGGTCTATTCAACAAATTGGAAAAATTGACGATCCGTTTCTTTGATTCTCATCAAGACGGTGAAATTTTAAGTCGTTTTACCAGTGACTTAGATAATATTCAAAATAGTTTGAACCAAGCTTTGCTTCAAGTCATCACGAATGCTGTTTTACTTGTCGGGATCTTGATCATGATGTTCCGCCAAAATGTAGAGTTAGCTTGGGCTACAATTGCTTCCACTCCAGTAGCCGTTTTGATAGCTGTCTTGATTATCCGCAAAGCACGGAAATATGTGGATCTTCAGCAAGATGAAGTGGGGAAACTAAATGGTTATATGGATGAAAAAATCAGCGGACAACGTGTCATCATCACAAATGGCTTACAAGAAGAAACGATTGAAGGATTCTTAGAGCATAATCAAAGTGTTCGCGAAGCAACCTTCAAAGGACAAGCTTATTCTGGTCTACTATTTCCGATGATGCAAGGAATGTCACTGGTCAATACAGCGATAGTTATCTTTTTCGGCGGCTGGTTAGCATTAAATGGTGATTTGGAACGTTCGGTGGCATTAGGCTTAGTTGTGACATTCGTCCAGTATTCACAACAATATTACCAACCACTGATGCAGATTTCATCTGGATACAGCATGATCCAATTAGCGATTACAGGGGCAAGACGATTGAATGAAATGTTTGATGAAAAAGATGAAGTCAAACCAGAAAACGGTAAAGCATTTGATGGTGTTGAAAAAGGTCTTGCGTTGCAGCACGTAGATTTTGGTTATTCTCCAGAAAAACTAGTCTTGAAAGATGTCTCGATCAATGTGGACAAAGGAGAAATGGTTGCTCTTGTTGGTCCAACAGGATCGGGGAAAACGACGATCATGAATCTGCTAAACCGTTTTTACGATGTCAATGATGGTTCAGTAGTCATCGATGGAATAGATATCCGAGATTATGATCTTGATGCATTACGTAGACATGTAGGAATCGTTTTGCAAGAATCTGTATTGTTCTCCGGAACGATCAAAGACAATATCACATTCGGCAAACCGGGCGCTTCAGATGAAGAAGTCATCAATGCAGCAAAACAAGCGAATATTCATGACTTCATCATGACGTTAGAAAAAGGTTATGATACAGAGATATCCGAAGAAAATAACTTATTCAGTACCGGTCAAAAGCAGTTGATCAGTATTGCTCGAACGATCATCACAAATCCATCTTTATTGATTTTGGATGAAGCAACAAGTAATGTAGACACGGTAACAGAAGCAAGGATCCAAAAAGCAATGGATGAAGCAATCAAAGGAAGAACCAGCTTTGTGATTGCTCACCGGCTGAAAACAATCTTGAATGCAGATAGAATCGTTGTCTTGCGTGATGGGGAAGTCATTGAAGAAGGCAGTCATCACGAGTTATTAGCAGAAAATGGATTTTATGCGGAACTTTATCATAATCAATTTGTATTTGAATAAAGAGGTTGTGAAAAAGCTGTCCTGCATCAAGTAATAAGAACAGCCAATCAAAAACAGCTTCTCATGTTTTTGATTTAGTTGGACTTATTACCGCAGATATAAGCTTTTGAGCACCGTGAATAAAGAGATTGTGAAATCAACGCTCTAACCTGAGTATTAGAGAAAAAAACGCAAAACATATCATTTATGTTTTGCGTTTTTTATTTATCTTTTTTTCTCAATACAATATAAAATAGGCGGCTGGTTCTTTTGGTTGATAAACCGATAATTCAGCACATTGTATGTTTCCTGTGGCAGTTTGGAACAAAAAGAATCAACCATATCCAGTTCTTTTTCTCCACCTTCATGACCATAGTAGACGACAAGGATCAATCTTCCGCGAGGCACAAGTCGTTTCAATATTTCTTCCATAGCTGTGCGTGTAGTCTCTGGCATAGTGATGATTGCTTTATCACTTTTTGGGAGATACCCTAGATTGAAAATCCCTGCTTTGAGATTTTGTTGTTCAGCTATCACTTCTCCTAACGTTTCGTGGCCTTGTAGAAACAATGAGACACGTTCTTCTAACTGACGCTGTTCTAGCCTTTCACGAGTAGCATCGATTGCTTGTTGCTGGATATCGAAACTATAGACATGACCAGTTTTTCCGATGTGTTCTGCTAGAAAAACCGTATCGTGGCCATTGCCCATCGTTGCATCTACGACGTGATCCCCTGGTTGCAAGATTTCTTGCAGTAATGTATGGCTGAAATGCAAAGCAGTTTGCAACATCAGACGCTCACCTTTTTCCGTACATCATATTTTCCTTGGAAGCTATCTCTGCGAAGAAGTTCTTCATCAATTGCATTCAAGACTTCCCATTTTTTCAAGCTCCACATTGGTCCAATCAAGGAATCCCACGGCGCATCCCCTGTCAAACGATGGATGATGATCTCTTTTGGTATCATTTCCAGCTGGTCGCAAATGACATTGACATAGTCAGGACGGCTCATTAATTGAAGGCGACCTTCATGATAGTCCCGCAACATTCTCGTTTTGCGCATCAGATGCATCAAATGGAGCTTGATTCCTTGGATATCTGAATCTAAAATGGTGCGTCTGACATTTTCTTTCATCATTTCTAAACTTTCGCCTGGTAATCCGTTGATCAAATGCGTACAAACACGGATATTATGTTTGCGTAATTTAGCCACGCCATCTAAATAAGTTTGATAATCATGTGCTCGGTTGATCAGTTTTGAAGTTTCTTCAAAAGTTGTTTGCAATCCAAGTTCTACCCATAAATACATCCGCTCGTTCAGTTCAGCAAGGTAATCAACTACTTCATCTGGCAGACAATCCGGTCGTGTACCGACTGATAATCCTACGACACCTGGTAAATTGACTACTTGCTCAAATCGTTCTTTGATTATTTCAACTGGCGCATGGGTGTTTGTAAAATTTTGGAAATAAACGATGTATTGTTGGACATGAGGCCATTTTTGATGCATCATGTCGATTTCTTTCTGGAATTGGATTGGAAGAGGGTCTTCAGGTGCAACGATCATGTCACCCGAACCAGATACACTGCAAAAAGTACATCCGCCATGGGCAACAGTCCCATCTCGATTCGGGCAGTCGAACCCTCCATCGATAGGCACCTTGAAAATTTTCCCGCCAAACTCATTTCGTAAAGCGTAATTCCAAGAATGATATCTTTTATTTCCTTCTGAATAAGGAAAAGTCATTAAAAGTCCTTCTTTCTGTAAGAGTTATCTATTTGTTTTCTTTTTTCTCTATACACTGGATAAGTCAGGCACAGCCAAGAAAGACTGAGTAAGTAGCCGCCGATGATATCAGTAGGAAAATGAACGCCCAGATAAATGCGGCTTATCCCGACACTTACTATAATAAACACCATCAGCAATTGAAGCAATGTGCGTAAGGTTCTTTTTTGAACAAAAGCTGGAAGCAGAAATAGTAAAGAACCGTAAAGAATCATACTGCCTGCTGCATGTCCACTAGGGAAACTGTAACTTGTTTCAACTACTAAGTGCGCCAATGAAGGACGCTCTCGCATGAAAAATAGTTTGATCACCGGGTTGATGATTCCAGCAATTACAATAAATCCAGAAACGAACCAAAATGTTTCTGCCCTTTTTTTCTTATACCACATCCATAAAGCCGCACAAGCAAATAAAATGATGACGGTAAGAGGATTACCGAATTTAGTCATAAAGAGTTGGTAGCTGTTCAGATCAGGATAAGAAGCTCTGACAATGCCTGTAAACCACTGATCGAAACCAGAAAGCCACGACAGATGGAACTTTACGATCCAGCCCAAAATGAAAAACAGGACAAGAAAGAAGCTACCAGCCACCTGAAATGATGTTTTATATTTCATACAATTCCTCCTTTGAAGCAATGACTTATTATAGCATTTTTGGTCCAGCGAAAAAAACGGTAAAGAGATAAAACCAATGTATGATTCCTCTGTGAATAACCAATATTCTTATAAAAAAATAACTGTAATCGGAAAGACATTTTTTGGTAATGCAAATGAAATGTTAGGGAAATAAAATCAGTGTTTTTCGAAATCCTTTTAAACAAGAACGTAGACGTAGGAAGAACTTGAAAATGAACAGAAGTTGTTCATTACGGTAAATTACAATATGATTACAAAAAACAACAAAGCTCTTAAATAACTTTTAATAAATATTAAGAGAAGTTATAATTATTAATAATAGATAAATTGAAGTTGGAGGATAGAAGATGGAAAACATTGCAAGAAAAGAACGGAGACGTTTAGAACAGACCAAACGTTTTCGAAAAGCAAAACGAGGGGCAGCAATCGTGGGAACTGCGATGGTAGGCTGTTCTGTCGCTGCCCCATTAGTACAGCCGGTTCCTGTTCAAGCGGATGAAACACCTGTTCAGTTCGGCGCAAGAATCAATACAGCGGCATTTATCACAGAAATTGCTACTTATGCTCAACCAATCGCTCAAGCCAACGATCTATATGCATCAGTGATGATCGCACAAGCAGTTGTAGAAAGCGGTTGGGGCAGTAGTGCGTTATCTCAAGCACCTTATTATAATCTTTTTGGGATAAAAGGCAGCTATCAAGGACAAACCGTCTACATGGATACGCTTGAATTTTTAAATAATCAATGGGTAAATAAAAAGGAGCCTTTCCGACAATATCCTTCTTTTGCTGAATCTTTCAATGACAATGCCTATGTACTTAGAAATACTTCATTTGGCAACGGTTATTACTATGCCGGTACTTGGAAGAGCAACACGAAATCCTATACAGATGCGACAGCTTGTTTGACAGGGCGTTATGCGACTGATCCTGGTTACGCAGGCAAATTAAATAATATCATCGCAACTTACGGATTGACCCAATATGATACACCAGCTAGCGGAAACGCAGGCGGTGGAGCGACTACAGGTGGCAATAATACTGGAAGTACAGGTAGTACTGGCGGTTCAAGCAATTCTGGTAATACAAACTCAGGTTCAGCAACTTCGACCACTTATACTGTCCAATCTGGTGATTCTGTTTGGGGAATCTCAAATAAATTCGGTATCACAATGGATCAATTGATCCAATGGAACAACATCCAAAACAATTTCATTTATCCAGGACAAAAACTGACAATCAAAGGTAGCCAGGAAAATGGCTCTTCGACGAATAATTCCGGTAACAATACCAATTCTTCAGGAAATGCTGGTACATCAAACGGAGGACAAACAACTGGTGCGAAATACACTGTTCAATCTGGTGATTCTGTTTGGAAGATCTCAAATGATCACGGAATTACGATGGCTCAATTGATTGAATGGAACAATATCAAGAACAATTTCGTTTATCCAGGACAACAGCTAATCGTATCAAATGGCGGTTCTTCTAATGCTGGAGCAAATACTGGCTCAAATACTGGGAATACAAGTGGCTCTAGTTCGTCCAGCTCAAGTTCTTCTAATACAGCTTCAGGAACGAAATATACAGTTAAAGCCGGAGACTCTGTTTGGAGCGTCTCAAATAAATACGGAATTACGATGGCTCAGCTAATCCAATGGAACAATATCCAAAATAACTTTATCTACCCAGGACAACAACTGACTGTTTCAAACAGTGGATCAACAAACAGCACGTCAGGTAATACAGGTTCGTCAACCAATACAAATAACAGCAGTTCAGTTAATACTGGCAGCAGTTCGTCTCAAGGCACTTATACCGTGAAAGCAGGTGAATCTGTTTGGAGCGTGGCAAATAAAAACGGCATCACGATGGATCAGTTAATCGAATGGAATAATATCAAAAACAACTTCATTTATCCAGGACAGCAATTGATCGTTAAAGGTGGAACTTCGGCAAATACAAATACAGGTTCAACTACTTCTGCAGCGAAACCAAATACACCGAATACGTCTGCTACGACAAGTACATCATCCACTGGTAATACGATGTATACCGTGAAAGCGGGCGAGTCAGTTTGGAGCGTAGCGAACAAACATCATATCACGATGGATCAGTTAATCGAATGGAATAATATCAAAAATAATTTCATCTATCCAGGACAGCAAGTGATTGTGAAGAAAGGTTCATCTCAATCAACAAACCAACAATCAGTTACTGGTTCGAAAACCTATACTGTGAAATCTGGAGAATCTGTTTGGAGTGTTGCTGACAGTCATGGAATTACAATGGCTCAACTAATCGAATGGAACAATATTAAGAACAACTTTATTTATCCAGGTCAAACGTTGATTGTAGCTAAATAAAATAGCTGTTCGAAGAAATAACGATTGAATTCCACAAAAATATTTGTTACTATAAGGCTACTTAAATATGACAACACTTGAAAAGGAAGTAGTAAAAAGACTGAAGTTTCAGAGAGCGCATGGCTGGTGAGAATGTGTACGGATGCTTTTGAACTCGCCTTTGAGTTGCCCTTGCTGAATACCCGAGTAAGCAAGCGGCGGTGACGGCCGTTACAACGTTCGAGGCCTTTTCACTAAGGTAAAATTAGGTGGTACCGCGTAGATTACGTCCTATAAAAAGAGCAATCTTTTTATAGGATTTTTTTATTTCTTTTGTGAAGTTTGAGAAACCAAAGCAAAAGGAAATAAAAATAAACAGATTCTGCCGGTTTTTTCGTTATATTTATAATAGAAACAAGTGTTTTCAATAGAACAGGAGGACAGCAAATGAGTTACAATCATAAAGAAATTGAGAAAAAATGGCAAAAATACTGGGCAAAAACGAATACTTTCAACACCCATGATGATCCTGAAAAGCCAAAATTTTACGCACTGGATATGTTTCCCTATCCATCCGGTCAAGGGCTACATGTAGGGCATCCTGAAGGTTATACGGCAACGGATATCCTTTCACGTGTGAAAAGAAGTCAAGGATACAACGTACTGCATCCAATGGGGTGGGATGCATTCGGTCTGCCTGCTGAACAATATGCGCTAGATACAGGAAACGATCCGGCTGAGTTTACCCAAAAAAATATCGAAACATTCCGACGCCAAATCAATTCTTTAGGATTTAGTTATGACTGGAATCGCGAAGTGAATACAACTGATCCAGAGTATTATAAATGGACACAATGGATCTTTACGAAGCTTTATGAAAAAGGTCTAGCTTATGAAGCAGAAGTAGCGGTAAACTGGGTACCTGAATTAGGAACAGTTATTTCAAATGAAGAAGTGATCGATGGGAAAAGTGAACGTGGTGGCTATGATGTAGTCAGAAAACCAATGCGCCAATGGATGCTGAAAATCACTGCTTATGCTGATCGCTTATTGGATGATCTAGAATTAGTTGACTGGCCAGAAAGCATTAAAGAAATGCAAAGAAATTGGATCGGTCGTTCAGTAGGAGCAAATATTGAATTTAAAGTGGCTGGTACGGATAAATCCTATACCGTATTTACGACACGACCAGATACTCTATTCGGTGCAACTTACTCGGTTCTTGCACCTGAACTAGATCTTGTTAGAGAAATTACGACCCCTGAACAAAAAGCTGCTGTAGAAGCTTATATCGAAGAGACAGCTAAAAAATCAGATCTAAAGAGAACGGATCTTGCAAAAGAAAAAACAGGAGTATTTACTGGTGCTTATGCAATCAATCCAGTTAATGGCAAGGAAATCCCAATCTGGATCGCCGATTATGTATTATCTTCATACGGCACAGGAGCCATCATGGCTGTTCCGGCACATGATGAACGTGACTTTGAATTCGCTCAAACTTTCGGACTAGAAATTCTTCCAGTTATCGAAGGTGGAGATGTTGAAAAAGCTGCTTACACAGAAGATGGTACGCACATCAACTCTGAATTTCTAGACGGCATGAACAAACAAGAAGCAATCGATAAAATGAATGAATGGCTAGAAGAAAATGGCGTAGGGAAAAAAGAAGTCAGCTATCGCTTACGTGACTGGCTATTCTCCCGTCAACGTTACTGGGGTGAACCAATCCCAATCATCCATTGGGAGGACGGAACAGTCACAGCTGTCCCAGAAGAAGAGCTACCATTACGGTTGCCTAAGACAAAAAACATCAAGCCAAGCGGTACTGGAGAATCTCCATTAGCAAATATCGAGGAGTGGGTCAATGTCGTTGATCCTGTAACAGGTAAAAAAGGCCGTCGCGAAACGAATACAATGCCACAATGGGCAGGAAGCTCATGGTATTACCTGCGTTATATCGACCCTCATAACAAAAAAGAACTAGCAGATTATGAAAAGTTGAAGCGTTGGCTACCAGTTGACATCTACATTGGTGGAGCAGAACATGCGGTACTTCATTTACTATATGCACGATTCTGGCATAAATTCTTATACGATATCGGTGTTGTTCCTACAAAAGAACCATTCCAAAAACTATACAATCAAGGAATGATCTTAGGCGAAAACAACGAAAAAATGTCAAAATCTCGTGGTAATGTAGTCAATCCTGATGATGTGGTCGAAACTTACGGTGCAGATACACTGCGCATGTACGAAATGTTCATGGGGCCATTAGATGCTTCGATTGCTTGGAGCGAAAATGGCTTAGAAGGAAGCCGTAAATTCTTGGATCGTGTATGGCGTTTGATCGTTGATGAGAACAATAAAATGCGTGACCGTATCACTACATTGAATGATGGCAAGCTTGATAAAGTGTATCATCAAACAGTGAAAAAAGTGACAGAAGACTATGAAAATCTTCATTTCAATACAGCAATCTCCCAATTGATGGTCTTTATCAATGAAGCCTATAAAGTGGACGCTCTGCCTTATGAATATATCGAAGGATTTGTTCAACTACTCGCACCGATTGCTCCTCACATGGGTGAAGAACTATGGGCAATCCTTGGAAATGATGGTGGTATTTCTTACGCACCATGGCCAACATACGATGAAGCAGCACTTGTTGAAGACGAAGTAGAAGTTGTTTTCCAAGTAAACGGTAAAGTTCGTGCGAAAAGCAATGTTCCCCGAGACTTAGGAAAAGATGAGCTAGAAAAAGCAGCATTAGCCAATGAAATAGTGCAAGAATATATTGAAGGCAAAACAGTCAGAAAAGTTATTGCGGTACCAAATAAGTTAGTCAATATCGTTGCTAATTAATTGGCTCTTTGTCAATAAGGACTGATGAGTTGTGCAAAATCAAATCTGGGCCAGAATGAACTTCATTCTGTCTCAGATTTTTTGTTATTTCAAATTGATTAATTGATTGATCAAAAAGGTTTTGATTTTCATGTTCTCAAACACGTTCAATGTCTTTTTCTTCTGAATGGTCTTGTAAGAGATCTCTGTAATCATCAAATTTTTGTCTATTAATCTTAGTATTTTTTGATGTATACACTACCTGAAATTGAGAGTACATACCAAATTCATAAATTTTTTATTAGGGGGACTAGTGATTGTATGGATTTTGACGCATAATGAATGAAGTATGAGAAAAGGAGAGACAAATGGATCAAGAACTATTTATTATCGAAGTATTATCAGCTAAACAAAAAATTATCGAGAAAGCGAAAAAAAGAGCGAAAAGAATAATGTTCAAGCTTTTAAGCTTAGTATTTTTCTCTGGTTTGCTTTTTTTCGGAGCTGTATCGTTCCTATATCGCCATATGAGTGCAGTAGTCCGTTCAGCTGAAGGGATGCAAAAATTAAATAATTTGTATCACTTTTCGTGGGGAGTTGGCGGAATAACAATTGTTGTGCTTATTGTTTTTCTTCTACTTATTTGGCTCCGTTACCATCAATTGTCGCGTCATTTCGATCAATGGCTTAGTCAAAGAGCACAACAGTTTTTACATAATAAACCAACTTCTCAAGATGATGACTATCTTTATTTTGAGAAGACTTCGACGAGTCAAGCTTTTCGGATACAAAAAAGTGATTGCCAGTTATTGCTGAGATCACTTGATGATTTACCTGTCTACTTAGGCGAAAGCAAATCAAAATTCGGAATGAACACATTCCATATTTTTTTACTAGAAAACGAACCCAGATGGGAAAAAAGCCAGTCTTCGCCTGGTGGATACCTGACAACTAAGATGAGTACATTAGTCACTGGTTTTTTCCTCATTCTTTTAGCTGGAACAATCTATTATGGGAGATACACTCAGCCAAAAATGTCTTCTCATATAAATGCTGCTTCTCACATGACAATGAACTCAACTAACGATACGTATATACAAAAGACAAATGAAGGGTTGTTAGCTGATCCTAAGCAAAAGGTAAATTTGACAACACAAAAGATAAATGATCTCAAACTTGATACAGAGACGCACTCTCTCTATATGACAACAGATAGTGGTGCTAATTGGGTATTTGTGCCGATTGATTCGCAATGGTTGCGTTTTGGCGAATACACCCTGACAACGGGGCTGATTCCTGAAGGTTATTGGATGGACAACACATATGATATTTCCGCCGATTTCTCATGGTTTATCTATTCTTCTGGGGATGATGTACGTCTGCTGACTTCAAGAGATAATGGTAAAACATGGCAAACGTCTATTATCACCCAATCAGTTCAGCCGATACGTTATCGAAAAGCAGTATTTTATGGCAACGATGGTCTATTTATCTGTACATCAGCCAGTGGGATGTCTGCAGAAACTTTGTATATTTACACTACTATGGATGGCGGAATCACTTGGATAAAAAGTGGAAGTACAATGATCAATCAGCCAGTACAAATTGTCAGCTTCGTTACAACTTCTTTAGGTTTTGTTTCGACACGTGAAAGTTTGTTTTATACAAATAACGGAGGACGCTCATTCAAAGAATCAGTTCTGTCGATTCCGGAAAACTATCAGACAGGGGGGATAGATCTTTTTCAATCACCAAATGAAGTTACTCAAATAAGCGCGAATACGTTAGAGACAAAATTTTATTTGTTGAAAAAAGGACCAATCGATGCAGGGAAAATGTTTGCCTGCCTCTTCCGTTCAACTGATAACGGGGAAACATGGCAATTCGTTCAGCAACTATCGCAAGTAGAACAAGGAGATTAAAGAAGAGAGATTGTGAGCCTGACGTTCAGCTCCGAGTCACAAGAAACAAATTCAAAAAACAGCTTCTCATATTTGTTGAATAGTGTAACTCGTGATTCGGAGTTGACAAGAGCAACAAGAAGCGATTTTGAAGAATAGCTTCCCGTATTTTACAAGATCGTGTCTTATTGCCGATAGGTTGTCTCTTGAACACCGTTTATTCGTAAAAAGGGATTGTGACAAGTCTGTTGTCACTACTTACCGAACGAAACTGAAGGAGTTGTCCAAAAAGTATCATTAGTATTATTCTTTTTGTTTCTAGTGGCACCACTAGTACATTTAAAAAAGCTATCGATCATGGACTAATCATACATGATCGATAGCTTTTTAGATAATGTTTGTTACGCTATCTGAAATTGACTATTATAAAGACTGGCATAAAGCGTTGGTGATTGGAGTAGTTCAGAATGTGTTCCTTTTTCGACGATATCGCCATTCTTCATTACAAGGATCATGTCTGCATTTTCAATCGTTGACAATCGGTGTGCAATCACAAAACTTGTCCTATCTTTTGTCACAGCTTCCATTGCTTGCTGAATCAATGCTTCTGTTCGTGTATCTACGCTAGAAGTTGCTTCATCTAAAATAACGACAGGAGGATTCGCTAGAATGACTCGAGCAATTGTCAATAATTGTTGCTGTCCTTGAGATAACGTGCCGTTTTCGCTAGAAATGATCGTATCATATCCGTCTGGCAGTGTTCGAATAAAGTGATCACATTGTGCGATTTCAGCCGCTTCGATAATTTGTTCTCTTGTGGCATCCATTTTCCCGTAGGCGATATTATCAGCTACCGTTCCTTCAAACAGCCAGGTATTTTGTAAAACCATCCCAAAAGAACGACGTAGTTCTCCACGTGAAAGCTTGGTAATATCAAGACCGTCGAATTCGATCTTTCCTTTATTCAGTTCATAAAAACGCATCAGCAGATTGACTAAAGTCGTTTTTCCTGCACCAGTTGGACCAACGATCGCTACCGTTTGTTTTGGCTTTACTGAAAAATCGACTTGATTCATCAATATTTTATCTGATGTGTAACCAAACTGTACATTTTTGAAAGCTATTTTTCCTTTCGGTTGTTCTAAAAGTCTTGCATCTGGAAGGTCTGGAATTTCATCTGTTTCATCTAATATCTCAAATATCCTATCGATTGCTGCCATTGCGGATTGGATCGAGTTGATCACATAAGAAGCGGTAGAAATTGGTTCAGAAATCTGATTGATGTACTGAAGATAAGCTTGTAAGAAGCCGATCGTCACACCACCTGATAGAACAAGCATAGCACCGAATACCGCACTTATGATGAAGGCGAGTTGATTAATGAAACGAATGGCCGGATAGATAGCAAAGTTCATAAATTGAGCACGTTTAAAAGCGTTGTATTGCTTTTTATTTACTTCGTGTATAGCAGCTTCTGCATGAGCTTGCTGATTGAATGTTTTGACCACTAGATTACCAGCTAAGATTTCTTCCATTCGATTATTTAAAACACCCAGTTCATACTGATTCTGTTCAGAAATCTGTTTGTTTTTGTTCGCAATCTTAGTTGTAACAATTGAACTGCCAACGATCAGCAATAAGACGAGCAAAGTAAGCTTGCTTTCGATATAAAACAGCATCAGACCGGCAGCAGCTATTGTTACGACAGAAGTAAAAAATTGATTGATACCTGTCAATAACACTTGAGAAAGTTGATTGAGACCGGTAGTTGTCCGACTAATGATGTCACCTACTTGATGATTGTCAAAAAACGACATCGGTAATGTTTTGAATTTTTTTGTGATTTCTTTTCGCACCCTCAATGTGATCTTTTCGCTTAACGCTGCCATTGTCCGTTCCTGAATAAATGAAGTGATGCTGCTTAAGACTGAACAGCCGATCAGCAATAAGACAGGGAACAACAATGCTTGTTTGATATCACTGAAAGAAAGCTGTCCAATACCTGTTTTTCTTATTTCTGATAAGAGATCATCGATCCCGATTCCCATGATCAAGGGCATGGCTACGACTAATAGGTTCCCGAATAAACTGCATAGAAACAATCCGTAAAAATATTTATGTTCAGGTTTGATCATTTTCCAAAAACGTATCAAAGCACGCGTGTTCAACGTTTTTTTCTTTTCCATCGTATCCCTTCTTTCTATATTCCTTGTGATTTTGCAAACTCCTGATAAGTTTGGCAATTAGACAGTAGTTCTTCATGAGTACCTTGTCCAACGATTTTTCCTTTATCTAAAACAATGATGTTATCTGCTTGTTGGATTGTACTGAGGCGTTGAGCAACAATCACGAGAGTTTTCTCCGACATGTGTTTATGAAGGGCTGCTCTTAATGCTGCATCTGTTTTATAGTCTAAAGCGGAGAAACTATCATCGAATACATAGATCTCTGCTGGTTTGATCAACGCTCGAGCAATACATATCCGCTGTTTCTGGCCCCCTGAATAATTAGAACCGCCTTGAGCAACAAAGCTGTCCAATCCGTCAGGAAGGGTGTCCACTAGTTCTTCTAATTGAGCGATCTTGATCGCTTTAGACAACTCTTCTGTTGAGGCATATTCATTTCCCATCTGCAAGTTGCTTAAAATTGTCCCACTGAATAAGAAAGCCTTCTGAGGGACATAACTGATGTGGGAGCGGATCTGTTCTTGAGTCATTTGAGTAAGAGGAATACCACCAAGGGTTACTTTTCCTATCGTAGGGTCACTAAGTCTCAAGAGAAGTTTCGCCAAACTACTTTTTCCAGATCCGGTCCCGCCAACGATCGCTGTTGTTTTTCCTTTAGGTATTGTGAAATCAATATCTTCTAGAACTGGATCAGAGATTTCAGTATATTTAAATGTGACATGTTCAAAAGCAGCTGCATTTGTCTGATCAAAGGTTGGTTCAGCTACTGTTTTGATCGTCTCTTCCTCAATTTCGATCTCTGCTTGCAGTATTTCTTCTATCCGTCGTAATGAGGCAAACGATTTAGGGATAATGACCAATACCATAGCTGCGATCATCAAGTAAGCAAGTGTCAGCATAGAGTATTCGACTACAGCAGTCACGACACCGATTTGTAATGCTCCTTCTGCTACAAGATTTCCGCCAAACCACAAAATAGAAGCATAAACGATTCCCATGAGCAAAAAAGCAATTGGAGTGACCCAAGCAAATATTCGGTTCACTTTGATCATTTGATTAGCATAGTCAACAAAGCTCTTATTCGTTCGCTTTTCTTCATATGATTGATTATCAAAGGCACGGATCATATTAATCCCAGTAAAGAATTCTCTCAATGTGATGGTGATCCGATCCATTTTTGGCTGGATACTCAAAGATAAAGGTGCCCCTCGTTTCATCAGTCGATAAACAATCCATACATAAAAAACAACAGAGATCAATGTAACCCATGTTAGTAATAGAGAATAACGAAACATCATGAGAATGGTGAAAACGCAAATAACCGGTGCTGGTAAGATCATTTGGCAAAATAAAACAATCATTTGCTGGACATTATCGACATCATTCGTCATTCTTGTCAAAAGAGATCCAGAACTAAAACGACTGATATCCTTCATTGACAGCTGTTGGAATTTACGGAAATATTTCTCCCGCGTTTGGAATCCAAACCTAGCGGATGCCAATGCTGAAAAGTAACTAGAGGCAACCGCAGCAATCGTTCCTAGAAACGCTACAAGCAGCATTTCAACTCCGATTTTTTTTATAACTGAGGCTTCGCCACTTGCTATACCTGTGTCGATCAGCTTTGCTACTAATTTTGGTACACCTAATGTACCGGCGATTTGTAAACAGATCATCACAAAGGTAAGGAGAGCTAGTCCTTTGTTTTTCTGTAAGAATGTTTTTAAGATAGACATATTATTCCTCCTTTTTTTCTGATACTTTTCGATTCTATACCTTCAAGTAACTTGAAGGTCAATAGAAAAAAGAATAAACTGGAAAAGAGGTGAGAAAAAATGAAAAAAATGTATACGATTGGCCAAGTATCGGAACTATTTGATTTGCCAAAATCAACGATCCGCTATTGGGATGAACAAGGATTAATCCGTTCAAGTAGACAAGAAGAGAATGATTATCGATTGTTTGATATCGATGATATTTTTATGCTTTATGATATCGTTTTTTATAGAAAATTAGATATACCGATCAAACAGATGAAGAATTTATATGGAAAAACATTGACGGAGTTATATGAGACACTTGATGAAACAGAAAGAAGAATCCATAAAGAACTAGTGGTGATGAAACAAAAACAAAAAGAGATAAGGGCGCGAAAAAAACAGTTGAAATTGATGATCGATACAAACGAGGAAGAGTTTCCTGTAGAAGAGATCCCTTTTGACTGTATGATCTCAACGGAGTTTGAAGATATTGTGGAAATCAAAAAATTTCTACCTAACTATTCAAGCTTTGGGATGATGAGTATGCCAGCTTCCAGTTCACAGACGATGTATGGATTTTTTATCGACCCTAGTGAAGTACATTTATTTACTCAAGACGTGATTTGGGAGAAAAAAGATACGGCTGTTTATCGTCGATTCTTATTGAAATCCGAGATGAACCATGCGGAACGTAATAATATTTTAGAAATCAGAGAAAGAATGTATGAAAAAGGATGGAAAACAGGAGAAGTGATCGGCCAGTATCTATTGACGAATACGGATGAAAACAATATCAGAACTGAATATTATCATGCATGGATAGAAATGAAAAAATAGGAAATATGTGTTTAAGATAACTCGAAAATGATGGTTGTTTTAGTTATAAAGAAAAATTTTCTGGTTCGATTACGGGTTTAATGTGGGGGATTATTAGTCGTGGATAGATAGAATTTTAGTTTTTTAGAGGAAATATGTCTTTAAAAATGGAACAGTTGCAATTCTTAGCGATATATACGATGTAATTGTCCTCTTAAAAAAGTATGGAAAAATAATTGTATTGGGTGTTATGTATAATTCATGGTGAACTGAGACTAATGAGAAGAAAAATTCATATTGTTATGAGTGAGATTGTATCAGATGAGAATGATAAATTAAATAGGTGCATAAAAGCATTACACTTAAAATACATTGTTGCTTACATTATTACAATATGTTAATAAGGCAAAAATAAATAGATGGATTGAATAAACATATTTTTTAATCAAATAGTCCCTACTGTGACTTTCCTCAGCTATCGGTGATACTACCGATAGCATTTTTTTTGCTTATAAAATAATTATAAGTATTTAGAGATTTTTCTTCCAACATTCTTCAAACAAGAAAAATCACAAAGGTTATTGTTATTTTTTGATATTCTTTTTAAGAATGATTATTTTTTTATAGAAATTTTAAAAAATAAAACACGTTATTGATGGATAGTTAGTTTGTTATTTGGTAATATTATAGAAGTTGACTGGTAGTGATTTATTTTTCGTCGTTTTATAAAAATGTTATTTTTTAGAAAAATTCACAAATATGTAACGAATGTTTTTCTGGAATTTGCTGTGTTAAAAAGCAGTATGACTAATATAAATACTATTGTCATTTATGCAATTTTTTATGGATAGTAATTTTAGAGGGGAATCAATGAAGGAAGAATAGAAGGGAAAAATAGTTGCAAATACGCCAGTTAGCAAAAATAGCAATACATCTTCAAGCTTTAAAATTCGAGAGAATCATCTTGGTAGTGGAATCAACTACAACAAAAGGATTAAACCAATTAATAGATAGAATTACCAATGGAAAAATAGAAAAGGTAGTTATTCTATACAAAAGTTGTTTAATTCGCTTCGGTTATGAACTTAGTGAAACCCTTTGCAATATATGGTACAGAATATAGAAATTATTGACATTACAGAAAATGATGAAGATTTAATACAGATTGTCACTATTTGTAGATACCTTTTACAAGAAAACCGAGCCAATAAAGCTAAGAAGATGATTAAGGAGTTGATGGAAGACGATACAAGTTAAGAAAGTAAAACTACGCCCAAATAAAGAGCAAAAAGAGTAATTGGACGTGGAAAATGCAAGAAATGAACCATCGATTCGGTGGACAGTTTATTAGTAATGACGGTTTGAGAACATCCATGACGAGAATGAAGGAACATCCTAAATGCGTTTAGTTGAACCAAGTGCCAAATAATATGGCCAAATAAGCGATCAGTTATAGATGAATCCCAAGTATTCTAAACTATATATTCATTTTGATGCTAAGCATTGATATATTTTTTTGGGATTGATGAAGGTTAACCAATACAGGGACTCACTGATGAAATTCTAGAGTCTGACCTTGGTATCAACGATTTAGTGATTGTTTCTAATGGAAAAGTATATAAGTACATTAACAAAACAACTATTAGGGTTACGCTCCAGCTTGTGCAAGGCACTGGCAGGAGGAATCGTGAAATCATAATTATGGTTAAGCCACACGGACAACTAAAAGTCATACAAAGCTATCGAATCAATCAACAGAAGACAATCGGCAATCATTAGCTTTGTTTACAGCTTACATTGCAACGCTTGAGTTGAACCGAAAATACGAGGGAGGTAACGCAGCCATTTTGAGTTGGGGAATCTTTTTAGAAAATTATCGGGTACCTTGTTGTTTAGTCAAAATTATAAGGGGGAGTAATAGTGAGGAACAAATTTCATAAACTGTTAAGTATGTTTCTAGTTATGCTTATTGTGATCAATCAATTTGGGAACATAACGGTTCTAGCTGAGTCTTTAGCAGAACAGCCAGAGCGTTCGCTGACAATCGAAGTTGATCAAGAGGAGGTTGCTTTGGGTGAGCAGTTCCAGTTGCGAGTCAGAGGAACACCAGACCTGCTAAATGCATTGGTCATTAATAAGAGTGAGGATTTGATTGAAGGGGAAGTGAAGCAACTCAATGATTACGAACGTCTGATTACTTATTCTTCCCAGCATTCAGGTAAATACGAATTGACCGCAAGAAGCGGTGATATTCAATCAAATACGGTCTCAATAGAAATCAATGTACCAGAAGAAAGCACAAGTGAGTCTTTTAATGAAGCGAGATCATCTGAGCCATCTATGACGCAGGAATTTCAAATTGAAAGACAAGAGGAGCACTTGAATTATGACATCGGCATCTCTGCTGAGCGCCCCACTTTGCCGAGCAGGCATACACAAACGTTAAAGGGATACGTTCAAGGAGGCGCTGGCGATATTCTTGAAGAATATGGGGAGATGGTCGTACGAGTTCCTAGAGCATCGATTGGCTTAATTGAGTTCATTAGAGTGGAGGTCGCTGATGATTCTCCGTTAAAGCCACTGGCATTTTACCAAGAAGGCACAGACGTTGTTTTTCCATTTACCTTTGATTATGAAGGATTAAATGAAGCCGCTCAGTTGTATACATTCAGTATCACGTTTGAAGTTGCTTTCTTTCAATCAGGCGGTACTGAGCCAAATAATGACTTTCAAGTGAGTCTTACTTATGCTGAGCGAGTAGTAAACACGGAATTTTCAATTACACCTATTCCTTCATCAAGACCCATTTTTTCGAAATTATACTATGGCTCTAGAGAAATCGACAGCCAAGGAAATTTTGGGAATCTGCTGATTGACGGGCAAGACGTGACCAACAGTAATAAATTTATTTTGCAGGTAAATTATGAAGGATCACGAAAAGACGGTGTAGTGGTTACCGATGTACTACCGCAAGGAACAACTTTGGCACCGAATCCGACTCCATGGAGTTCCACTGGAAATAGAGAACCTATTTCAGGTGGGGTTCGGATCGCAGAAGTAACGAATCCAGGTGAAGCAAACGTTAGAACTCATTATGTTTCCGAGGAATTTGTGGACAAAGTATCTTTTAATAAGGAAACGAATACACTTGTTGTGGACTTTGGTAATCTAGCAGAGGGTCAATCGTATTTTATTGAATATGCTCTTGAAGTGACCGATGTCGACTTGTTCAATGAAGGAAGACAAGAGGATGGGTTTTCTCGGAATCGAGCGAGTATGACCTACAATAATCAGGTAATGAGCCGAAACTACCGCTTGAGAATCCCTGAAAGTAATCTTCCGGCAATCTCTTTAAGAAAAAGTGTGGACAAAAATGTTATCAATCTCAATGAAAATGAACTAACGTATACTCTGCATGTCTCGATGTTTTCTGGAACAAGCAATACACTCGTTATTGAAGATGTTTTGGAAGAAGGCATGGAATTTGTGTCATTTCTATCAGATATTCCCTCTTTCATTGATGCCGAAGTCAATAATGGAATGGTTCGTTTCAGTGCGAATAATATGATTGTTGGGCCGACAAGTTTTACCCTCTCTTTTAAGGTCAATGTAGAGGCGTATGCAGTCGGCGATCAAATTTTAAACTTTGCAACGCTTGTGAATAGTGACAGTCGATTGAATACGAGTACTGTAAGAACAAGGAAAATCGATGGGCGTATTAAAGTAATTAAAACTGATGAGAATGGCCAAAGGCTGGCAGGAGCAAAATTTGAAATTTTATCAAGCGATTCACAAGTGATACAAGAAGATATAACGGCAGAAAACGGAGAATTTTTAAGTGAACCGCTTCCTGTAGGCAGCTATCAAGTCCGAGAAATAGAAGCACCGGAAGGGTATCTTTTAGATGCGACGGTACATGATGTTTTTATAAATGAATACTCCATAGAAGAAGTGACGTTAACCATTGAAAACATCCTTGATACGGGTGGTGTTGAACTAATTAAACATGCTGAAGGCAGTGGTGAGGTCCTGCAAGGAGCAGTTTTTGAGTTACAGAACCGAGAAGGAGAAACGCTACAAACCGGTTTAACCACAGGAGCAGATGGAAAACTGGCAATTGACGGTTTAGCACCAGGAGCATATCAGCTGGTAGAAACTCAAGCGCCAACGGGGTATGAATTAGATGCGACACCAATCGAGTTTGAGATCGAAAGAAGTCAGACAGCGGTGGTAGAATTGACGAAAGCAAACCGACTTACACCAGGCGGTGTCGTGTTGACAAAGATCGATGACCAAAGCGGGGAAGTCCTGCAAGGAGCTGTTTTTGAGTTACAGAACCGAGAAGGAGAAACACTACAAACCGGTTTAACTACAGGAGCAGATGGAAAACTGGCAATTGAAGGTTTAGCACCAGGAGCATATCAGCTGGTAGAAACTCAAGCGCCAACGGGGTATGAATTAGATGCGACACCAGTAACTTTCAAGATCGAAAAAGAACAAGAGGCGGCGATCTTTTTAACAAAAGAGAATAGAAAAGTTGCTGGTAGCTCAGATACAAGAGGAAATAAGCATCTTCCAAAAACTGGAGAAACTATCATTAGCCAGTTTATATTGTCAATATTGGGTGTGCTACTTGTTTTCATCAGTATAAAATTTAGAAAGAAACGAAATATATGAGCTAAAATAAAAAATTGAATAAGCATAGTTTTTAAAATCAACTAGTACCCATCAATTGAATGGAAACTACCGATTTTAGAAGGGGTATACAAACAAATATTAGTATCGGAGTAGAGAAGGTTGAACTCAACCAGTAAATAAGTAAAGACAATTTTGTGCTGCGTTGAGAAGTGAAAAATAAACCTTTGTAGTAATACTAGTTAATAAAAAATATACAAAAACACTGCGAAAATCATTCTTGAGGTTCGCAGTGTTTTTTGCCTAATGACTCAAGTTTATTGGGTAATACTTTGATTTTCTTTCTACAAATAATCAGCGATCAGTTGTAATTTTTTCTCTAGTTTTAATGGCTCTTTGTCAATAAGGAGAAAAACAAGTCGGGTCTTTTGTCTAGAAAAGCTTCAACCAACTCGTGAATAAAGGTTACGCCTCCTTGAAAGGCGTGAAAAAACCAAGTAATCGATCAAACACCAATTTCGCATTTGGTAGAACACGTTTGGTGAGCTGAAAGTAGGTGGCGTTCATGTCTGTAACTAAGAATTCTATTTTTTTAGGATTAGTGCAGCTAAGGAAATAGTTTGTTAATCGAGGAATTTTTTGTGTAGGTAAATTTCCTCGATTAATCTTTCTGTTTCGCTATCCGCGGAAATAAAACTCAGTTTATCCTCAACGGAAACGTGAGAACGAAATTCACAACCCTCAACACTCAAGACAGAATTCTTTTGGAAGACTTTGGTAAATAGCTTTTCAACTCTTTCAATGTGCGAATAACGGTTGTCAAAGATACCTAACAACTTTTCGAAATAAAAAATAGCGACACTTTTTCAGTCAGTAAAGAAGTGATTTTATGTCTGACATGATTTGAAATCGAGTGCCTTGGACGGATAAAATAACTTTGAGCGGTCCAATGGCTTCGACAGTTTTTACAGGTATAGCGCTGCTTTTTTAGGCGTATAACCATTGGCATATGATTATATTATTCAAAGTGGACAATGGTTTCCTTCTTCTTGTTTTTCACCACCATTAATTTCCTATTTCCATCTACCACAGCAGAACCACAATTTCTACAGACACATGGAGCAGGGAAGAGAACTGCAGCAACGATCAATGTTTTTTTCTTCTGTAAGGTTTCGTAAGAGACCTCTGTAATCATCAAATTTTTGTCTATTGATCTCAGAATTTTTTTGATAGAACCATTCATAAAGCATATCGTTCTCTCAGTTGTTTATTTTGTGGTGATTTAATCATACAAGAAAACGATATGTTTTTTTATAAAAACATGAATAGGAAAAATAGTTGACAAGAAAATGACAACGCCATATGATGTTCCATAGTATTTACAACCTGTCATAGATGACTGTAAAAAATAAAAGTAAAAAGAAAGGACGACAACAGGTGGATTTTTATCAGTCTCTACAACTAGATCCGTTTATTTTAAAACAAAAAATACGAGAAGCAGCTTCTAAAAAAGAAAAGTGCATGTATATTTGTTCATTGTTTTTACGATCATTATTCATCGTATTGTTTGCCATTTGTTTTATCATTATAATTACAACATTATTTGAATCGAAGCATAAACCATACGCTGTGGTTTTATTCTGTATGTTGATGAGTATTCGTTTTGTTGACTTTGGTTATAAGATTTCCCATTCGATCATAGGTTTAGCAATCGTCATGTTCTCACTATTAGTAGCACCGTATGTCCAGCTGATCAAATGGTCAGTTATGGGCATGTTGATTCATTTTATTTTACTAAGCAGCATATTAATGGCAACCGCTAGTGATCCCAAAATGGGGAATGCTTCTTTGTACGGCTTTTCATATCTCTTTATTGTTTATTCGTTACCTAAAGATTCGTTGAACAAGAATTTCTTTACACAAACAAGTAGCTTATTATTTTTGTTTTTTTGTTGGTTTTCAGTTCTCCTTTACAGAAAACATCGAGAAAAGAACAAAGACAAAAGCTTGTTTAAAGAGATTTTTTTGAAAGGCATGTATTCGCAGGAAAAAATTTGGATGCTCATCTATGCATTTGGCATTAGTCTTTTGATCGTTGCAGGAGAGTATGTCCCTTTTCAGCGATTGATGTGGGCAGGGTTTGCATTTTCTTCTATTGTATCTAGCTATGGATTGATGTCGATTGGTTTCAAAGAACGAGCAGTAGACCGAATCATTGGCTCATTGATTGGATGTGTTTTATTTATTGGTATCAGCCAATTTATTCCTTTTAACTGGATCGGTATATTAGGTGGTCTAGCTTTAGGTGTTTGTTCTACCTATAGATATAAAACAGTTTTTAATTGTTTTGGTGCTTTGGCAATCACTGCCAGTTTATTCGGGGTTCCAGGAGCAGTAACGATCCGCATTTTTGAGAATATCCTTGGGGTATGTTTAGGAATCATGTATATTGGGGTGACTGAAATACTTATCCGAAAAATAAGAGAAAAACACGGTTTGAATCATTAGATTAGATCGAATAAAAAATAAGGAAAAAGTGAAGATACACATGGATGATAAATTGCTATCATTCCATGTGTATCTTTTTACGGTAAATCAGTGAAACGTTCGACTTTCATTTTTAATTTATACTTTTTACGGAGTTCGTTTATTTGAGCCATCATTTCGGATTTGTGATGCTTTTCGATTGCTTCTTCATCTTTCCAACGGTCGATCAGTAAAAGAGATTCTGGATCTTCTAGTGGAAAGTAATAGTCATATTTCTCGTTTCCTTCTTCTGCACGAATCGCTTTGACAATGTTTCTTTCGACCATTTCTTCTGCAAATTTTCTGGCTTGTCCATTTGTACTTGTATACAAAATATTCACTGTGATACTCACTAAATCCCCTCCTGAAAAAATTCTATCACTAGTATATCACGGTGCCAGAAATTATTATTCAAGATATGATACACATTTTTTCCGCAATGCTACGGAAATATATATTTTGAATAGAAAACGCTTACAAGATATGCTTGTTTTATAAAAATAAAAGGAGTGATTGATTTATGAAAAAAGCATTGATTATTTGTGCGGCAGGAATGTCATCCTCGATGATGGCCTCAAAGACAACAGATTTCTTTAAGCAAAAAGGAGAAGAGGTACTCGTAGATGCAGTTTCAGCTACAGAAGGCGATAATATGATTAAGAATAGTGATTTTGATTTATTTCTGATCAGCCCGCAAACGACGATGTTTTTGGATAAATTCAAAAAATTAGGAGAATCTGTTGGAAAGCCTGTTGTTAGTATCCCTTTCCAAGCGTATGTCCCAATCCCTACAGGCATCCAGAAGTTAGCAGAGGTGATCGAAGAGAACATATGATGGAATAGGAGTGGATGATAATGAAACAGAAGGAAAAATTGCTGTTGAGATATTTGATTGATCACAAGAAGGAGTATGTCACCAGTCAACGTTTAGCTTCTGAATTGTTATTATCTGATCGGACAATCCGTAATTACTTGCAGCGGATCAAAGAGTTAGTAGAAAAAAACGGAGGTAAGATCATTGCTAAACCAGGTTATGGCTACCAACTGCATATTTTACAAAGACTGATATTTGACTTGTTTTTGAGTCGGCAAGAAATAGTACCTGGATATGCTAGAGAACCGCAAGGATTTTATGAGTCCGAAGATCGACAAAAGTATATATTGAACCAATTGCTTTTGGAAGATGCCATTCTTTTTATGGATGATTTGGCAGAAGAGCTTTATATCAGTCGTTCCAGTTTGACAAAGGACATGCAAGAAATCAAGGAGCGATTGATTCCATATTCACTAAAAATCATTTCTAAGCATGGTCAAGGGACATGGATCGAAGGGGAAGAAAGAAATCGACGGCATTTTATCATGGATACTTTTTTTGGAAACCATTATGGAAATTCATTGAAAGAATATTTAGGACAAAGCCGTTTTTTCCCAGACATCAGTTTTGAAGAGCTAGTCATTATCATTCTCGATGAAACAAGAGAAGCTAAGTTAAAAGTTTCGGATTTTATCATACAGAATCTGACTTTACACTTGGCTTTGGGGATCAAACGGCTCCGAGAAGGGTTTGAAATCAAGGAATTAGGCATCGAACAAGAAGTTTCTAAGCGAGTAGAGTATCAAGTGGCGCAGCGGATCGTTCAACGTATTGAGGTAATCGCAGGTGTATCGTTTCCCGAAGAAGAAATTGCTTATTTGACATTACATCTCATGGCTAAGTCGAATCACAAAGAAAATAAAAATGATCAGGAACTATCAAAGGAATTAGCGAAAGTTCTGAAAAGATTGTCTCAGGAATTTCATTTTTCATTAGTAGAGGATCTCCAGCTTTTCAATGGACTACTCGATCATTTATCACCGATGATGATTCGATTGAGCCGAGGTATTCGCATTGAGAACCCATTGACTGAGGAGATAAAGAAAGAAAATCCCAAAGTCTTTGACGCAGTAAAAAGGCATTTCAGCAACATGCCGGCTTTGAAAAACTATACCATCAATGAAGATGAATGGGCCTATTTGGCTTTGCATCTCATGGCGGCATTGGAAAAAGAAAGAGCTGCGCATAAACTACATGCATTGATTATCTGTGCAACGGGTTACGGCAGTGCCCAACTATTAAAGAATCGTGTAGTCAGTGAATTCGGTAAAAATATTACAGTGGTAAGTGTAAAAGGCTATTATGAGATCAATGAAACAACTTTAAAAGGAATCGACCTGATTATTTCTTCTATTGATCTTTCGACAATGTTTTTCAAAATTCCAGTTTTACATGTCAGTATTTTTTTGAATGAAGATGATGTTCGTAAAATACGAAAGGTAATTGGAGAATCTATACCCTATCATTCCTCAGATAGACCGATACCAGCATTTTCTCTACAGCAAAAAAAGCAGATTTACACCGAACAGTTGTCTGAAAAATTTTTCAAGACTTATACGTACGAACCGAAAAAGGAAGAAATTCTTCATGATTTGCTGCAAAAGCTGAGCATAAATGAAGAAGAAGGATATATAAGAGAAATGCGAAAGCAGATCCAGCAACGTGAAAATATGGGACAAATCATATTCAGTGATACAGTGGCAGTCCCACATCCCGCTGTTCCAGTTGGAATCGAAACAAAGGTAGCCGTTGCATTGATTCCTTCTGGGATGCAGTGGGATCAATATCAAGAAATTCATTTTGTTTTTTTAGTTTCGCCTTCTTATATCGAAAATGAAGGAATTACGGTCGTGACTAAAGCAATCGTTAGGTTAGTTGACCAGCTAAAAGTACAGCAGGAAATCTTAGCTGAACCTATTTTTGAGAATTTCAGCAGTAAATTTATCAAACTGATCGAATAAGGAGGAAAACAGATGGCTGAAAAAATAAACAGTGAAACACTACAAGTGACTTCTTTTGATATCATTTTCCATAGCGGAAATGCACGGACACTGATACATGAAGCATTTCGCTCGATGCGTAAAGAGATGTTTGAAGAAGTAGAAGAGAAGTTGCGACAAGCAAATGAAGAGATTCTTCATGCGCATCAGTCACAAACTCAACTTCTGAAAGAATATGCCAGCGGGACAAAAATAGAAATGGAAATTATCATGGTCCATGCACAAGATCATCTGATGACGACGATGACATTATTGGAAGTTGCACAGGAAATGAATTATTTGTATCAAAAAAATAAATAGAAAGGAAGGATCATTGTGCAGGATACAGTAAAAAGGAAAATCGAATTAGAAAAAAAGCAACTTAGTTTGAAAAACATGTATTTCAATCGTTATCTAATCGTACGTTACCTGACTGCCTTTTTCTTTTTCATGAACATGCAATGGATGATTCTGCTTCTATCAGCTAAAAGTTTAGGAAGTAGTTTACCGATGATTCTGATTTTAGCTATTTTGCCTGCAGTAGGAGAACAAGTAAAGCTTTATCGAAAACACCAAACGAACGTTCCATGGACAAAGTGGTATTTTTTATTCCAGAGTGTCTTTAATTTATTATTGATTCCAGTGTTGTTTACCTCAGGATTTACATTCTTGTATCCTTTTATGGCAAATAACAATGGAGGACAGTTATTTGTTTTCATTCTTGTTGTAAGCGGTATTTTTACCAGTGTATTTATACAGTATCGTTTAAAGAAAATTTCACTCAACCAAGACCAACAGTATATCCGTATTAAACAATATGAAAAAGCGTTATATTTAGGAAAGGAGAATAACTAATGTTTGATTTTTTGCAGAAATACCTGATGGGACCTATGGGGAAAATTGCGCAACTTAAAATCGTTCGGGCTGTCATGGCAGCGGGGATGGCTTCTATTCCTTTCACGATTGTAGGCTCGATGTTTTTGGTTTTAAATATTTTGCCATTACCGTTCCCATTTTTAGAAGGATTTTTTAATGCAACTTTTTTCAAAGTTAGTGACTTGTACATGATCGTCAATACAATGACGATGGGGATTTTATCTATTTACTTTGCCATTGTGTTTGCTTATGAATTAACGTCAATTGAACGAGATGAACAAAAATTAAATGTTAATCCGCTCACGGGGGCATTACTATCTGTTTTTGCATTCTTTATGTGTATCCCTGAATTGATCATGACTGATGGTAAAATCAGCTTGATTGCTTCTATCAATGAGACAGAAACTGTAGTAAATGGTATTAGGATGGGCTCTTTTGTCGAACGTTTAGGAACTTCAGGAATCTTTACAGCTATTATTATGTCGATTATTGCGGTCGAATTGTATTGTATGTGTGTCAAGAGAAATTGGGTCATAAAAATGCCAGATGTTGTTCCGCCAGGAGTTTCTCGTTCTTTCACTGCTCTGATCCCAACATTTGTCATTGCGTTTGTGGTGATGATCATCAATGGATTATTAGTTGCACTAGGAACGGATATCTTCAAAATGATTGCTATCCCATTTGGGTTTGTTACGCAGTTGACGAATACATGGCTTGGTGTCATGGTGATTTATTTCTTGATCCATGCATTGTGGATCGTAGGGATCCATGGAGCGAATATCATCACTTCTTTCTTGACCCCAATCGTATTAGCTAATATGGCAGCTAACGCACAAGGCGCAAATTATCCGTTGGCAGGAAAATTCAACAATTCTTATGTAACCGTTGGTGGATCAGGTGCGACTTTAGGATTGATCATCTTTATTGCATTCCTCGCGAAATCTGATCAGCTGAAAGTGTTAGGAAAAGCCTCACTTGTACCAGGATTATTCAATATCAATGAACCAATCATTTTCGGGATGCCAATCGTCTACAATCCCTATTTAGCGGTTCCGTTTTTCTTAGCTCCGATGGCTTCTGCTACACTCGCTTATTTTGCCATTCGGCTGGAAATCGTCAAACCGATGCTTGCACAGATGCCGTGGCCTTCACCAGTCGGGATCGGAGCATTTGTTGGTAGTGGTGGTGATTGGAAAGCGGCTGTGTTAGCAGTCATTTGTGCAATCATCGCATTCATTATCTGGTTCCCATTTATCAAATTCTATGATAATAAATTATTAAATGAAGAAAGAGAAAAGGCAGCAGAATTAGCTAGTGAAAAGTTAAAATGATTTCTAAGAAAAAAGGAACTGTGACAAAAAATCACAGTCCCTTTTTTTCTTAGAAATGGGAAACCACTAGTATATAAATACCATTATTCTTCAATCAACCGCTTCACGATTGCATAATCCCCTTCATAAGGTTCATCTACACCATTGATTTTTTGATAGGGATCCACGCCTTTTCCCGCAATAACGACTGAATCTTGCGGAGCGCTTTCTGCTAAAGCGCGTCGAATCGCTTCAGGACGATCCATTTCATAATGAACGATCAAATCTGGATTAGTAATTGCTTCATTGATTTCTTCCGCGATTTTTTTCGGATCTTCAAATGCTGGGTCATCTGCCGTCAAAAAGGCGATGTCAGCTGTTTCTGATAGCACTTTTCCAAAATCATGTCGACGGGAGATTGCTTTGTTTCCTGGGCTGCCTAATACAACAATTACACGGCCATCTGGATGTTCATTTTTGGCAAATTCCAGCAATGTTTTCAAGCTTAGATAATTATGTGCGTAGTCCACATAGACATGCGCTCCATTGGATTGGATCAATTGATCCATTCGGCCTGGTACACGAGCTTCTTTTAATCCGTCTTGTGCATCTTGACTGGAGGCACCTGTTAGTGCTGCGGCAATGATCGCACTGGCTGCATTTTCTTGGTTGAATCCTCCAGCCAACAAAATATCATAAGCAGTATCGCAGATAGCTAAGTGATCTTGACGAGAAGATAAAGTAAATCCGTGGTTACCTTTGTCTGAATGGATCACTTGATAATTGCTTTTTTCCGAACGACCATAAGTGATTGTTGGGATCTGGAATAGATCGGCGGTTTCTTTAAGCAAATCAAAATAGTCACTTTCGTGATTCAAAACAACTGTTTTTGAGTTTAAGATCAATTGACGCTTGCAATAGAAATAGTCATCAAATGTCGGATGTTCGATCGGACTGATATGGTCAGGCGAGATATTCAAGAAGATTCCTACATCTAAAGTCAACCCGTACACACGTTGTGTTTTGTAAGCTTGTGAAGAAACTTCCATCACTAGATGAGTCATACCATTTTCAACTGCTTCTGCCATCATACGATATAAATCTAATGACTCAGGCGTTGTTAAATGGGATTTGAAATACGTTTTGCCATCTAGCGTTGTATTCATCGTAGAAAGCAATGCAGTTTTTTTATTCGTTGTGTGATCCAAGATTGCTTTTGTAAAGTACGCAGCAGTTGTTTTACCTTTTGTTCCAGTGAATCCGATCACTTTCAATTTATTTTGCGGATAGTCGTAAAAAGCCATAGCAAGAAGCGCCATTGCTTTACGGATATCCGTTACGATGATTCCTACTGCTGAATTTTCGTATGGTTGTTCTGATACATAATATTGAATACCCTGTTCGATTGCTGAATCCAAATATTCTTCTTTGAAATTCATTCCTTTACAGAAAAACAAAGTAGAAGCATCAGCTTTTCTTGAATCATAACTTAACTGAAGAAATTCAGCTTTTTCTGGTACATCAAGATGCCAGCCTCTTGTTGAAACAAATTCTTTTAATAGATTTTCTTTTAATAGTAAATGACGGATGTCTTCTAAAGAGAAGCTCATTGATTGATCCCTCGCTTCATTCAATTTCTTGGTTTATTATAGCACACTCTTTTTAATATATCGTTTGTTTCCGCTATGACAAAATCCAGCTTTATTCAAATTTTCTTGACACAGGGGACAAGCGGATGAGTATTTTCATAAACAATGAACTGACTGTAATAGATAGGAGAACGAATAGTGTCTCCAACAATCCAAAAACATAATAATTCAAAAAGACGATAAGACTATTGGTAAGTAAAAGTCCTTGCGGCATTGGAAGCCGAAAAAATTTGTGGAAAATAATCGGCGGTATCGTTATACCGCCATTTGAGGCCCCGACTGTGTACAATGTGTAAACCCCAAGACTGAACAAAAGACTTCCTGAAATCAGTGAAAAGAAATGTGAGGAGATTATTTCCACTTTTGGAACAATCTCTAAAACAACAGGAAAAAGCAGACTTCCCGCTACAGTCTTAAAAAATACTGATTTTCCTAATAGGACAGCGGCTAGAAGCAGCATCATAAGATTGATGCTCCAAACAGTAACTGAGCGTTGGATAGAAAAGGCCGTTTCAACTAAATGTCCGATGGCGCCCACTCCGGCGGAAGCTATATCGTGAGGGAGCAAGAACCAATTCAATCCAACTGTGATAAAGAAAAGACCTAAAAATATAACGGGTAGTTTTTTTATTTCTTGTGTCATTGATATCTCCTATAAATGTTAGCCATAAAAGGCTGTATATTTCTTTACTTTACCAAAAAAACGAAACCGAATTCAAAAAAACAATTGTTCTTATAAAAGTTATATAAAATCGATTGCCAGTTTCTGTTTTACCAATTAAAATGATAGTAATGTTTTGTAGAAAGTTGGAATCTGACCGATGGATAATCAAAGAAAACCAGCATTAGATCAATTAACACCGCAAGAAAAAATGGCACGAGGCTCTGCTTGGATGACCGCCAGTAATATCATTTCAAGATTGCTAGGGGCTGTCTATATCATTCCTTGGTATGCTTGGATGGGCGAAAATGCTAAGGCTGCCAATGGATTATTCAATATGGGATACAATATATATGCATTGTTTCTACTGATCTCTACAGCAGGAATACCTGCTGCGATTGCAAAACAAACTGCACGCTATAATTCATTGAATGAATATGGCACTTCACGACGATTATTTATCCGTGCATTACAGATGATGGGCGGGTTAGGCCTGTTGTTTGCTTTGTTCATGTACATCGCCTCTCCTTGGCTAGCTCATGCTTCTGGTGGCGGAGAAGAACTGATTCCAACGATGCGTTCTTTGAGTATCGCTGTATTGGTTTTTCCTTGTATGAGTGTAATACGAGGGTATTTTCAAGGCAATCAAGAAATGATGCCTTATGCGCTGTCGCAGATTGTAGAACAGGTGGCACGTATTTTTTATATGCTATTGGCTACATTCATCATCATGAAAGTCATGGATGGTGACTATGTGACGGCGGTCACGCAATCAACTTTCGCGGCATTTATCGGTATGCTAGCAAGTATTCTTGTCCTTTTGTATTTTTTGAAGAAACATCAAGCGTATACATCGGCGTTTATTCACTACAGCGAAAACAAAGTAAATATTGCAACGAAGGAATTGTTGTTAGATACCGTTAAAGAAGCGATTCCGTTTATTATTGTGGGTTCAGGGGTAACGATCTTCAAATTAGTCGATCAGTTCACTTTTATGAAGATCATGTCTGCATCCACCGAGTATTCCAATGCACAGTTACTGGATCTTTTTTCGATTTTTAGTGCCAATCCAGATAAGTTGACGATGGTAGTTATCGCATTGGCAACATCGATCGCGTCTACTGGGTTACCGTTGATTACAGAAGCTGTTACGTTGAAAGATCGAGTAGGTCTGGCAAAATTGACAAGCGGAAATTTACAGTTGTTTTCATTTTTTATGTTTCCGGCGACATTTGGTGTTATGTTACTTGCCTATCCGCTAAATACATTATTTTATACACCGGATTCTCTAGGAAGTAATGTACTGATCCAAGCAAGTTTTGTAGGACTCTTCCTAGGACTATATATGCTAGTTTCCAACATGCTGCAAGGAATGTTTGAAAACAAGGCGGCAATTAATTATTTGGTTATTGGGTTTCTAGTGAAACTCCTTCTTCAATACCCAGCCATTCGTTTATTTGAAGTATACGGCCCTTTATTGGCGACAATGATCGGATTTGCTGTGTCTTGTACCTTGATCTTAAAGAGAATCCATGAAGTAGCCCGCTTTAAACCAAGTTTTGTCTGGCGCAGGACATTGCTGATCTTTATTCTTACCTTGATTATGCTTTTGGCTTCGTGGATCACAAAGATGATTTTTGGTGCTTTTTTAAACGAAGATAGCAAATTCCAGTCTCTATTGTTGATTCTTGTAGTAGCAGGTATAGGGGCTTTAGTGTATGGTTATTTAGCTTTGAAAATCCGCTTGGCAGAAAGACTACTAGGACCAGGAATAGCGCGTTTACGACATAAATTAAAAATAAAATAAGTGAATCAGAAGAGCTAGATTGATGCTCTTTTGAAATGGGGGAAACGCATGCGTTTAGATAAGTTTTTAGCAGATATGGGACTTGGCAGCCGCAAAGAAGTCAAAGGATTGATCAAAAAAGGAACGATCGAAGTCAATGGACAAGTGGTGAAAAGCGATAAAGCGCAAGTAAATGAATTCGAAGATGCGGTTACTTATTTAGGAGAAATCATTACGTATCAAAAAGATTTTTACTACATTTTGCATAAACCTGCAGGAGTCATTTCTGCTACTCAGGATAATCATGATCAAACCGTAATCGATTTATTGGAAGACCAGGATTATCGGGAAGATCTTTTTCCAGTCGGCCGATTAGATAAAGACACAGAGGGCCTCTTGATTTTAACGAATGACGGGGTGTTTGCCCATCAGTTACTATCACCTAAAAAACATGTGGAGAAAGAATATCTAGCTGAGGTTAGCGGTATAATGACAGAAGAAGATATCCGTTTATTTGCAGAAGGACTGATTATTGATGGCGATGAGCAGACATTGCCGGCAAAACTCCAAATTGATCAAGTAGATCAAGAGACAGAAACTTCAATTATCCGTCTGATTTTGCATGAAGGAAAGTTTCACCAAGTTAAGCGAATGGTCAAAGCAGTAGGAAAAGAAGTCTTATATTTAAAAAGAATCCGTATGGGAAAATTTTGGCTGCCTAAAGATTTGAATAAAGGGCAATATCGACCCATGACCAAAGAAGAGCTAGAACAAGTGAGAGAAAAATAATTGAATGGATAGCTAAAAGAATAAGCAGAGTAGTTGTAGCGCCATCTGAAAAGCAGACTTGTCCGTCTGACTTTCGGATGGCTTTTTTGTGAAATTTCGGCTTATTTCCGTAGAAGCTACTTCTGGAACACCGTTTGTTCGGAATAAGGGACTGTGACAAGACTTTTGTCACAGTCCTCATTGTTCCTTGTGACTCAGAGTTAGATAGTAAGGACACGATCTCCCTAATACTCAGGCCAAAACGCTGAATTCACAACCTCTGATAAACGGTGTTCAATCAGCTGACCCTCGGTATTAGCTCAAAAAACGGCAAAATATGAGGAACTATTTTCCCGTTTTTTTCTCTAATACTCAGGCCAAAACGCTGATTTCACAACCTCTCCTATACTTTGTTTCATTTTCCCTATACTTTGTTTATTTATTCTCATTATTGAAAGCGCTATAATTGCGTTGCGAATGAATCGAAAGGGGTTTTTAGATGAAAAAACGAAAGGGGTTCAATCATTTTTTTATGAATCTATGGCGTTATAAAGCACTTGTCCTGATGGCTGTACCGGGTATGTTTTGGATGATTTTTTTCTTTTACATACCTGTAATGGCGAATGTCGTAGCATTCAAAAATTTTCATATTTCAGCAGATGGGTTCTTGGCTAGCTTGAGGGAAAGTCCTTGGGTGGGTTGGGAAAATTTCAAATTTTTATTTTCTTCGGATCAAGCATTTCTCATCACTAAAAATACAATTTTATATAATGTAGCATTTATCCTTTTGAATCTGCTGATCTCAGTCGTATTTGCAATCATTATGAGCGAGTTGAGAAATAAACGACTCGTTAAAGTTTATCAAACGATGTCCTTACTACCTTATTTTCTATCTTGGGTCATTATCAGTTACTTTGTTTACGCTTTTTTAAGTCCCGACAAAGGAATATTCAATCAGTGGATCACTGGACATGGAGGAGAAGCTGTCAATTGGTATAATGAACCAAAATATTGGCCGTTTATCTTGGTGTTCATTGGTACATGGAAAGGGATTGGTTATAACAGCATTATTTACTTTGCATCTGTTATGGGAATCGATCCGACTTATTATGAAGCTGCTATGGTTGATGGAGCTAGCAAATGGCAGCAGATCAAACATGTGACGATACCACAACTTATTCCACTAATGACGATTTTAACGATTTTAGCCGTAGGAAACATTTTCCGAGCTGATTTTGGCCTGTTTTATAACATTCCTAGGAATTCCGGTGCATTATATGATGTGACTCAAGTTTTGGATACGTATATCTACAATGGCCTGACATCCACAGGAGATTTTGGTATGACGGCTGCTGCAGGACTTTACCAATCAGTTGTCGGCTTTGTCTTGTTGATGATCACAAATACGATCGCCCGACGTTTTGATAGCGATTCTGCATTATTCTAAGGAGGAAAAAAATGAAAAAAAAGAAAGTGGAGAGAGTCCAAGTCCGCTCTTTCAATAAGACGGCTAATTTTTTCTCTAATATAATGATTGCACTCTTTGCTATTTCCTGTATTTTGCCATTTATATTTGTTATCGCCATCTCTTTTACCGATGAGTCCATATTGTCGACTCACGGGTACAGTTTTTGGCCAGAAAAGTTCAGTATATTTGGTTATACGTACTTGTTCGACCAAATGCAGGATAAAATTTTCCAAGCGCTTTTCGTCACTGTACTTGTTACTGTTTTAGGTACACTGATCAATAGCACGGCTACTTCTTTATATGCTTATGCGATTTCACGGTCAAACTTTCCATTCCGTCGTTTTTTTACCGTTTTTTGTTTGATTACGATGTTGTTCTCACCAGGGATGGTGGCCAATTATCTTGTTATGACAAATCTTCTTCAGTTAAAAGATACGATTTGGGCATTGATCTTGCCAATGGCTGTCAGTCCCTTCAATATTATTGTGATGCGCACATTCTTTAAACGTTCGGTCTCTGATTCGATTATTGAATCGGCACGGATCGATGGAGCTAGCGAACTGCGAATATTTGTTCAGATCGTTTTACCGTTAGCTGTTCCAGGTATTGCGACAATCAGTTTATTTGCCGCATTGGGTTACTGGAATGACTGGTTCAATGCTTTACTATACATCCAAGATGATAAGCTAGTTCCACTACAGTATCTTTTGATGAAAATCCAAAGTAATATTCAATATCTGACACAAAATTCAGGAGCAGGAAGCCAATTGACAGGCGGATTAGCCTCAGTTCCAGGAGAATCTGCCAGAATGGCGATCGTAGTCATCTCGACGTTGCCTATTGCGATCAGCTATCCATTTTTCCAGAAGCATTTTGTCAAAGGTCTAACAATCGGCGGAGTAAAAGAATAAAGAAACAAAAATATAAATCATAAAATTAGGAGGAAGAAAAATGAAGTTATGGAAGAAACTAGCCTTTACAGGTGTTTCAGCGTTGTTGTTGGGAACATTAGCAGCATGCGGAGGTTCTGGTTCTAAAGACCAGGCAGAAGCTAGTGATTCGGACACTTTGCAGATGTATCAAATCGGAGATAAACCAGATAATTTCGATCAATTGATGGAAGTAGCAAACAAACGAATCGAAAAAGAGATCGGTGTAAAAGTCAATATCAATTACATTGGCTGGGGCGATTACGAAAAGAAAATGAACGTCATCATTTCTTCCGGGGAAAATTATGATATCGCCTTTGCGAACAACTATGTTTCCAATGCCCAAAAAGGAGCCTTTGCTGATTTGACTGAATTAGCGCCTAAGTACGCTGAAAAAGCTTATAATGATTTAGATGAAGCATATATTAAAGGAAATCTGGTCAATGGAAAATTATATGCTTTCCCAGTCAATGGAAATGTCTTTGCTCAACAAGTACTTACTTTTAACAAAGCTTTACTAGATAAATACGATCTTTCAATTGATGGAATCCAATCTTACGCTGATGCAGAAAAAGTCTTGAAGGAATTCCATGAAAAAGAACCAAACACGGCAGCTTTTGCCATTGGACAAGGCTTCAAAGTCCAAGGGAACTTTGATTATCCTTTAGGGAATACGTTACCGTTTGCTATTGATCTGGATGGAGATGATTCGAAAATCATCAACCAATACGATAATGAAACGTATATCGGACTGTTACGTACAATGCATAGCTGGTACAAACAAGGACTCATTCCAAGTGACGCTGCAACGAGCAATAAGGATTATCCACTAGAAGGAAATACTTGGCTAATGCGTGGAGAAACACAAGGACCGTATGATTATGGCGATACGATTTTGACAAATGCAGCAAAACAAGAACTTGTTTCAAAAGCAATTACTGTTCCACTAAAATCTACAGCTCAAGCACAAATGGCAAATTTTGTCGTATCAAATACTTCAAAAAATAAAGAAAAATCAGTAGAACTTCTAGGGCTGCTTAACAGTGATCCAGAATTATTGAATGGGCTTGTTTGGGGGATCGAAGGAGAAGCATGGGAAAAAGTCGATGGTTCAGATGATAAAATCAAATTGCTAGATGGTTATCAGCCAAATACACATATGTCTGCTTGGAATACAGGAAACAACAAGATTCTATATACACAAGAGTCTATTACGGATGACATGATTGCCAAACGTGATCAATCGATTGCTGATGCAGAAACTTCACCGATTTTAGGATTCAGCTTCAACACTGACAGTGTCAAAACAGAATTAAGTAATATTTCTAATGTCATGAATCAATATTTAGATGGATTGAATACAGGGACTGTTGATCCAGATGAAACATTACCGAAATTGAAAGACGCTTTGGACAAGGCTGGCTATGATAAGGTATTGAAAGAAATGCAAAAACAATATGATGAGTTCCGACAAGAATAATAATGAATAAAGACAAAGGGGTTGTGACAAAAGACGTGTCACAACCTCTTGTTCCGAATAAACGGTGTTCAAAAGCCAGTTTCTCGGTATTAAGCTAAATATATGTAAAAATGTGGAAAGCCATATTCACAAAATTTTTCTTACTACTCGAAACTAAGCGGCTATTTCACAACCTCTTGGTAAACGGTGTTCAATCAGCTGACCCTCGGTATTCGCTCACAAAACGACAAAATATGAGGAACTATTTTTCCGTTTGTTTCTCTAATAATCAGGTCAAGGTGCTGATTGCCCAACCTTTTTTTGTATAATGAGAAAGTATAAACTTAATGTTTGGAGGAGAAGATATGTTAGGGAAGGTTTTGGAAGAGTTATTTATTCGGATCTGGGTCGTTATAAAACTAACCTTGTATTTCTGGATATATACATTTGCCGGCGGGATCATCTTTGGATTAGGTGCGGCATGGAAAACAGTCAATGAACTATTTTATTTGTACGGATTCGAGTATAAAGAAATCACAATAAAAAGAGGCTGGAATATATATAAAAGAAATTTTTTAAGAGGCAATCTGCTATTTAGTTTATTTTTATCTGGTACTGCTTTATTGAGTTACAATTTATATTTATCTGTTCAAATCAAAGGGCTCATTTTTTTAGCTATTGATTTTATTTTACTTTTTGCCTTGCTCTGCCTATTTGCTACTTATCAATACAGTATGATTTTAGATAGTGAATATACGATCTCTGTTCCTAATCTGCTAAAGCTAAGTTTTATTTCGGTTTTTTCCAGCTTTTCGTCTTTTCTAAAAATAATTATTGGTAGCGGTATAATTTTAGGCGTGACTTGGCAATTCAAAGGATTGATCCTGTTTGGTGTCATTGGTCTTTTGACGGTTTGGAATGGTACGATGACAACACACTGGCGTGAAGAATTAGATAAACAGTTGGAAAGTTATGAATAAGTTTCGGATTCTATTTTCAAAAGGAACCTTACTAAATCGTCTGTTGCGGAAATACGCGGTTATCATGATCGGTGTAACGATGACTGCTACCGTTATTTTTAGTATCCATACTTGGGAACAAAATCAAAAACAGGCAGAAAACATGACAAGTGATGCCGTTCAAAGCACAAGCAGAATGCTGAATGATAAAACAACCTTGAGTAGGATCATCAAAAACCAGCTTGTAGGGAATTCCGAAAAGATCGAAAATGTGACGACCTACTTAACAAAACCCATAGATCAGTATCTGATGTATGTATACGAACAGCAAAACAGTACCGATGAATTAGTTTCTTTCCCAAATCAAATCAAAGATCTCTACGCAAATTATGAAGAACTAAGTGCGATATATATCGTGTTGAATCAACTACCGGAGTATTATGAATCTTCTAGAGAAAACAAAGGTGGGAAAATAAAAAAGGGGACACCAAAATTACTAGACGCTTTTTATATCAAGTTGCCTATCACACAAGGAGGAGCTGAGTCAGGAAGTATTTTTATTGGTTTTCAAAAGAAAGAACTAGATATGATTTTAGAAAATCTAACGTCATTCAATGGACTCTCTTTATACATGATTTCTGGAACGACAAATCGACTATACACATTCCATGATAATAAAATAGCTAAAGAAACGTTTGAAAGACAAGAAATGATCATCACAGAGAGTCTGAAGAAAAATTCACAATTGCCGATTGACGATCTGGAAAAAAACAATTTTGTTCAACACCAAGAACTGTCTGATGATTATCGTATATTAGCTGTACTAGATAAAAAAAGTGTAAAAATCGAAACGGGAAAAAATCTTGCCCCGCTGATCATTGGTATCATTATTTTAGACAATATACTGCTTATCTTTCTTTATAAAACATTCAAACGATATTCACAGCAAGTATCTATCGTCATGCAGGCCATGGATCAAACAGCAGCAGGGAATTTAGAGACGCGGATCGACATAACAAACACGGAATATGAACTGAAGGAACTTTCAATCGGTATCAACGAAATGTTGGATAGCATCAATCAGTTTGTAGAAGACATCTACAAATTAGAAATCAAACAGCAAGACGCACATATGCGGGCGCTTCAAGCACAGATCAATCCACACTTTTTATATAATACATTAGAATATATCCGAATGTATGCAATCAGCGAAGGAAGTGAAGAATTAGCAGATGTTGTGTATGCGTTTTCCGCTTTGCTTCGAAACAATACGAATCAAGAGAAAACGATCACTTTAAAAGAAGAACTGGACTTTTGCGAAAAATATGTCTATTTGTATCAAATGCGTTATCCTAATCGAGTAGCCTATCATTTTATGATCGATCCTGATTTGGAAAAGATCGAAGTACCTAAATTTGTGATCCAGCCATTAGTTGAAAATTATTTTAAACACGGTATTGATTTTACTCGATTCGATAATGCGCTAAGTGTCAAAGTCTTGCAGGAAGGCAAACGGGTAAGGATCATCATCAAAGATAATGGAAAAGGGATGACTGAAAAACGGCTAAAACAGATTGAAGAAAAACTGTCTCATCCTAAAGTGGAACTTCACGGTTCTATCGGTCTGCAAAACGTGAATGAACGTTTACGTGCCAGCTTCGGCAGCAGTTATTATATGTCGCTTGAGAATAATGAGACAGGTGGACTGACCGTTTCTATTACATTCAAGGAGGGATGAGCGTGTATCAAGTGTTATTGGTAGATGATGAATACATGATTTTGAATGGGTTAAAAAAGATAATTGATTGGCAAAGTTTAGGCTTTCAAATAGTAGCAACAGCAGAGAATGCCAAAGAAGGACTAGCTGTACTTGAACAGCGACAGATTGATTTAGTAGTAACGGATGTGACAATGCCAGAAATAAATGGACTGGAATTTATTGAAGCGGCTCAAAAAGAACGTCATAATTTTGAATTTATGATTTTATCAGGATACCAAGAATTCGATTATTTGAAAGGAGGTATGCAATTAGGCGCCGTGAATTATTTGATGAAACCCGTGAATAAGTTCGAATTGGTTGAAAGCCTCAAGAAAATCAAAACACGGTTAGATCAGCAAAATGAACAAAAAAATCAACAAGAAATCTATCAAGAACTGTTATTCAGTCAATGGTTGAATGAAGAATTGGATGAAATAAGTGAAGAAGAAATAATAGGACAAATAAGTGAGAAGCAGCATAGGATAGTATTGATTCAACTGGCAAGAACTCATGATACTCTTATCAATAGATGGTTGCAAGAACGGCAACAAATCTTTTACTATCAACGAAATTACGGAGACCGTGTATTGATCACGTTGTTGTTGGAGGCAGATGAAGTTGATGGCTTCTGTTGTTTTGTTCAAGAAAACTTTCCTGATCAGGAATGGCTGATCAGTATCGGGGAAGAGACAGATTCTTTGGACAAAATCCCTGAAACATTCCAACAAGCGAAAGACAATCTACAGTTGCATCAATTTTATGGAGATAAAGACGAGCATGTTTTTTACGCAGTACAAGCAGAAACAAAAGATCAAACCATCGATTTTTCAAGTTTCAGACGCGTGCTGCAAAATAAACAATTGGAAGTCGCTCAAAAAATGATCACTGATTTTTTTGAACAGTTTCAGTTAGCAGCCATGATGCCGGAAGATATACGATATTCCAGTTTTTTACTGTTTATGGAGATTCAACGGGAATTGATTGATCTGGAAGATGAGGAATATTTACAAGGAATCGAAAAAATCCATCAGGCAAAAACGGTGCAAGAACTTCAGCAGCTACTTCTGTCATTCATCAAAAAGCATCAGAGACAGAAAAAGTACAGTGACAATGTGGAAAAAGTAATCGTAATCCTGCACCAGCATTATCAAGAACCACTTACACTCAAAGAAGTGTCAGAAAACCTGCATTTAAATGTCATGTATCTAGGACAGCTGTTCAAAAAAGAAACGAAAAAAAGTTTTTCAGCTTATTTGAACCATTTACGTATGGAAAAAGCGAAACAACTGCTTTTGCACAGTAATCAAAACATCAATGAGATAGCAAGTGAGATTGGCTACAACAACACCACGTATTTCTCTAAATTATTCAAGAAAATCGTCGGCAGATCCCCTAAAGAGTACCGAGAAAACAGTGGAGAATCATAAAAGAAAAAGCCAATGTAATGAAATAACTTATAAAAAATTGTCTAGAAATCTAATTTTTGGCTGTTCTTATTACTTGAGGCAAGGCAGCTTTTTCACGACCTCTCCACTAAACGGTGTTCAAAAGCCAGTTTCTCGTTATTAAGCCAAATTTATGCAAAAATGTGGAAAGCCATTTTCACAAAATTTTTCTTAATACTCGAAACTAAACAGCTTTTTCACGACCTCTCCACTAAACGGTGTTCAATCAGCTGACCCTCGGTATTAGCTCAAAAAATGGCAAAATATGAGGAACTATTTTGCCATTTGTCTCTCTAATACTCAGGTCAGAACGCTGATTTCACAACCTCTCAATAAACGGTGTTCAAAAGCTTGCATCTGCGGTAATAAGACCAACCAAACGAAAAATATGAGGAGCTATTTTTGCTTGGCTGTTCTTATTACTTGATGCAGGACAGTTTTTTCACATCCTCTTGTTAATTATAGTTTGATAAGGAAAAAGGCAAATCTTTTGCTTGATATTTCTTAGGGTGAGGGACGATCCCTAATTGGTAAGAGATCGTGCCGCCTTTCAGCAAATCTTGATGGGTAAAATATAATTTCGTATATTCTTTGTCCATCCGTTTGATTTTATGGATAAATTGTTGCTGCGGCCGATTAGGCGTTGCTTCAATCGTCAATTCCTTTCCATTTGACAAAAGCAAAACAGCCTTGTCAATTAATGGCATACCGATAACATATTCACCGGTTCCAGGCGTGACAGGATAAAATCCCAGACTATTGAAGATATACCAAGCGGCCATACTTCCATTGTCCTCATCTCCAGGGTAACCTATTGGAGAATCGTCGAAGGTCTGAGTTATCAACTGTTTAAGCAGTGGCTGTGCCATTTCAGGTTGTCCTATATAACTGAACAAGTAAGGATAGTGAAAACTTGGCTGGTTTGAAATAGCTAATTGTCCAAATTCTATCGCGGCCATCTCACTCATTTCGTGGATCTCAAAACCATATCCTCCTGGGTCAAACGTTGGGGGCTGATTGCACAGCTCAATGAGTTTTTCTTTATATCTCTCACTGCCACCATATTTTCCGATCAGTCCTGAAAAATCGTGATAAACAGCAAAGCTGCTTTGCCAAGCACTTCCTTCTGCATAATCTTGTCCCCAACGATTAGCTGAAAATGGTTCTCTGAACTTGCCATCTTTATCTTTTGAACGCATAAATCCTGACTCATAGTCAAAGATATTTTGATAGTTCAATGATTGCTGCTGATATTTCTTCGCCATTTCCTCCTCTTCTAGTACCTTGGCAACTTGGCTAATACAAAAATCGCTATAAGCATAGTCTAATGTGTGATTGACTGATTCGTGGTAGTGATTAGGAACATAGCCATATGTCAAGTAATCTTCTGTTCCTTGTCGTCCATAATTTGGATGTTTGCTTTGAACCGTAGCACCTTTTTCCATTGCCGTTAGAAATTCAGGCATCAAGTCTCGTCGGATATCTTTTACAGCAGCATCTGCAATGACCGCATCGATCAATGTCCCAGGCATAAGTCCACGTTCATCAGGAGACAGCCATTTTGGCAAATAGCCACTTTCTCTATAGCTGTTCAAAAAACCTTCCAGCATTTCTTCGTATTTTTCTACAGCAATCAAAGAATAAAGAGGATAAACCGTTTTATACGTATCCCAAAACCCATTATTTGTATAGAGAACACCAGGTTTTATAGATCGACTAGTCGTATCATAGTGGATTTTTTGCCCACTAGGATCAATTTCATAAAATGTTTGTGGAAATAAAAACACCCGATATAAATTATGATAAAACGTCCGCAATTGTTGTTGATCATGGTGTGTGAGCTGTATACGATCAAAATAGGACTGCCATTGTTCTTGACTGTGAGCAAGGTAAGTCTCTTTGCTTTGGTTTTGTTCTAGTTCCAGGTTATAAGCTGCTTGTTCCGAGCTGATAAAAGATGTCCCAAATCGGATAGTTTGTTTTTTTGTCTGTTCAAAATACAACGGGATCGAGTCGCTATTTTTGTTGGAAACAGCTAACTCATCAATTGTTAAAGGATATTCAAATCTCAATATAAAATAAAAAGAAAAATCAGGATCTTCTGAACCAGCAAAATGTGTGATTTTTCCTTCCACTGTGTAAGGATCTATAACAAAGAGCTGATGGCGTCCCGGAAAGGATAAAAGTAAACCGCTATCATTTTTGCTGTAATCAATAGATAAGATTCCGCCATACATGCTAGGTATCAATGTAGAACAGATGCCATAACGTAATTGACAGATCGACAGATGAGTCGGGCAAAATATACTTTCTTCTGGGCGGTAAGAACTTTGAGCATGGAAAAGGGTGTTCTCCTGTAGTTTTCCATTGATCGGCGTAAACAGCATATGACTGAAATCACCCATCCAAGGACTTGGTTGATGGGTAAGACGGTAGCCTTGAAAAACGCGGTCATCAGGATGAAACCACCAGCTGCCGTTTTGATCCGTAGTTTGCGGTGCAAAATAATTCATCCCAAAAGGAACGCCAGTATAAGGCTGGCAGTTCCCATTAGAGAAATTTGGCTGATTCGCTGTTGCATGTCTAGTATCTATTTGACCGATATTCATTTTATTTCTCCTTTGTTGATTGTCTTTTGATGAATGAAACTGGAAATTTACTATCGGATGGTCGATCTTTTGTCTCTAACCAAGTGACCAAAGCATCTCCCGCAAGCTTACCTAACTGTTCAAAATCTTGTGCGATGGTTGTCAGTGGCGGGTCAACAAGAGCTGCTGCTTGGATATCATCAAATCCGATAATTGAAAAATCTTCAGGGATATGATAACCATGCTGTCTCAAGAGATTCATGGTCTGGATAGCGACAACATCGTTTTCACAAACAAAAGCAGTTACTTCATACTTAGTGATATAAGAAAGCAATTCATCTAATGTCGCGCTTTTATCATCCAGCGAAGTGTGGAAAGCCAAACCAGCTTTGTCTAATGCTTCAAGGTAACCAAGGTAACGCTGACGTACGGATTGTGGATGAGTCTGCGTACCAAACAAATAAGCGATTTTTGAATGTCCCTGTTCGATCAAATAAGAGGCAGCAAGCGCACCGCCTTGGAAATTATCGGAAAGAACGGTAGGAAAAGGTAACTCATAGATTTTTTTATCTAATATGACGACAGGGAATTCTTTCAATGAAAGCTCAAAAAGTAAGTCAAGATGTTGTTCTGTATCAAGAGCATAATAAATCAATCCGTCAAATTCATTGATTAGCTCTTTTGCTGTTTTATTTTGTAGAAAGTCAAGCGTCGTCATCATGACATCAATCTGTTTATCTTGCATCACAGGGTTCAATCCCTTGCTAAAATCACCAACAGACAAATCAGCGACATATGGAAGAAGAAACAGAATCCGTCGTGTTTTTGTAGGAGAAGCAAGAATCTGTTCCGGAGAAGCGGATTTAACGAAACTGCCTTTCCCGCGAACGCGATAAATAAGTCCTAATTGCTCTAATTCAGTCAATGCACGTTTGGAAGTGATTCTGCTTACTTTATAGGTACGTGAAAGTTCTTTTTCAGTTGGTAGTTGGCTGTCTACAGGTAATTCACCAGTTAAAATAGCCGTTTGCAAATCATTAAATATTGTCTGGTACAATGGTTGATTCATATAAACACCTCTTAATGATATATCATATTTAAATAATACCATAATGGATGAAAAAGTAAATAAAAAGATATTTTTTGAAAGCGTAGACATAATTGGCTGTATGAAGTATAATCTTTAAAGATATATCAAATAGAAAGAAGGTTTTATTAGTGGTTTATAAAGATATACCAAAATCGGTGCAGAAATTTATGGAAGATATCACACAAAAATGTGGGGATATCCATGCGGACTGGGCAAAGAATTTTACAGCAGCATTTGCCAATACTCTGTTGACAACAGTCAAAAAGCAAAATGACGGAACCACCTTTTTATTGACGGGAGACATTCCAGCGATGTGGTTAAGAGACTCTACTGCACAAGTTCGTCCTTATTTAGTGATTGCAAAAGAAGATGAGGAATTAGCTGACATGATCAGCGGGTTAGTCAAAAAGCAATTTTTTTATATCAATATCGATCCATATGCGAATGCCTTCAACGAAGAAGCTAACGGTGCTGGCCACCAAACAGATCATACAAAAATGAACGATTGGATCTGGGAAAGAAAATATGAAATTGATTCTTTATGCTACCCAATACAGTTGGCCTATCTTCTTTACAAAAATACAGGAAAAACTGATCAATTCAATCAATCTTTTATTGAAGGTATCAAAAAAATCTTGGACGTGTTCAAAACAGAGCAAGATCATGAACACTCTCCTTATACATTTGTACGAGACACGACAAGAAAAGAAGATACGCTGATCAATGACGGGCGAGGTGCAAAAACAGCTTTTACAGGAATGACATGGTCTGGTTTCCGTCCTAGCGATGATGCTTGCCGTTATGGATATCTGGTACCATCCAATATGTTTGCGGTGGTCGTGTTAGGTTATGTGGAAGAAATTTTTCAAACGATACTCGATGATAAAGAAATTGTACAGCAAACACAGAAATTGAAGAAAGAGATTCAAGAGGGGATTCAGAATCACGGACGAACGGTTAATCAAAAAGGGCAAACGATTTATGCATATGAAGTAGATGGAATGGGAAACGCCACAGTCATGGATGACAGTAATGTGCCCAATCTGATCGCCGCACCTTACTTGGGATATTGTTCTGAACAAGAGGAAGATTATCTGCAAACAAGAAGAACATTGTTGAGTAAAGAAAATCCATATTTCTATGAAGGAAAGTACGCAAAAGGAATTGGATCCTCCCATACGCCAGAAAAATACGTTTGGCCGATTGCATTAGCTATGGAAGGAATGACAACGTCAGACAAATCTGAAAAAGAGCGGATATTGAATTTACTTGTAGCAACTGACGCAGGAACACACCTTATGCACGAAGGATTCGATGTGAACAATCCTGAAAATTATACGAGAGAATGGTTTTCTTGGGCAAATATGATGTTTTGCGAATTAGTCATGGATTACTTTGATATTAGAGTAGAAAAGTAGGAGGTATCGTAAATGAAAAAGAAAGTATATATCATTTCTCATAGCCACTGGGATCGTGAATGGTACATGGCTTACGAACAGCATCACATGCGACTGATTGAATTGATAGACGATCTACTAGAGCTATTTGAAGTTGATCCGTCCTTCAACAGTTTTCATTTGGATGGGCAAACGATTATTTTAGATGACTATCTTCAAGTAAGGCCAGAAAAAAGACAGGCAATCCAACAAGCAATCAATGAAGGAAAATTGAGAATTGGACCATTTTATATCTTGCAAGATGATTTTCTTATCAGCTCGGAATCGAACGTGAGAAATATGCTGATTGGCATGGAAGAAAGCCGTAAATGGGGAACCCCTGTCATGTTAGGCTATTTTCCCGATACATTTGGAAATATGGGACAGACGCCTCAATTAATGAAACAAGCTGGTATTTCAGCAGCAGCGTTTGGCCGTGGTGTAAAACCAATTGGCTTTGATAATCAAGTTTTGGAAGCAGAAAACTATTCTTCCCAATACTCAGAGATGTGGTGGAAAGGACCTGATCAAACAGCAATCTTTGGTCTGCTATTTGCCAATTGGTATAGCAACGGGAATGAGATTCCAGTAGAAAAAGAAGCAGCTCTTGCCTTTTGGAAGCAAAAATTAGCGGATGCAGAACAATATGCCTCTACGAACCACTTATTGATGATGAATGGTGTTGATCATCAACCGGTACAAAAAGATATATCAAAAGCAATCCATCTCGCAAATGAACTGTTTCCAGATTACGAGTTTATTCATTCTAATTTTACTGACTATCTGGAAGCAGTTCAAAAAGATGTGCCAGAAGACTTAGGCTCAGTAGAAGGAGAATTGACAAGTCAAGAAACGGATGGCTGGTATACTTTAGCCAATACAGCATCTGCTCGGGTTTACTTAAAACAATGGAATACCAAGGTCCAGCGACAGCTAGAAAATATTACAGAACCACTTGCGACGATGGCTTATGAAGTTAGTGGAAACTATCCCCATGATCAATTAGATTATGCTTGGAAGACATTAATGCAAAATCATCCTCACGACAGTATTTGCGGTTGTTCAGTCGATTCTGTCCATCGGGAAATGATACCTCGTTTTGAAAAAGCAGATGAAGTTGGAAAGTATCTTGCACAAGATTCCTTAGAACAGCTGACCGCAGCAATCGATACGACCGGATTCCCAAAAGACAGCTTTCCATTTGTCATTGTAAATACTGCAGGAATGGATAAAACTGGTGAAGCAGAAATAACCATCGAATTAGAAAGAAAAAGATTCGCTGAAGGAATACCTGAACAACTATATCAAGAGTTAGAAAATTTGCCTAAACGTAAGTATCATGTAGAAACAAAAAGTGGGGCCACTATACCAGCTATTTTATCTGAAGAAACTGTCCAATTTGGTTATGATTTGCCGAAAGACCGTTTCCGTGTGCCATATATGGCAAGAATGATCAAAGTGACTTTACCATTAGAAAACATGCCAGCATTTTCTTGGGAAACATTCGCGCTTGTAGAAGGGGAAGCGAAAGCAGAAGAAAAGGAAACAATGATTCATCAGAGTGGACGAATCATCGAAAACGGCCCTCTACATTTGACGATTGAAAAAAATGGTACCATTACAATGGAAGATCGCAAAAACAAACGAAAGTTGAATAATCTGCATATTTTTGAAGATATCGGCGATATAGGAAATGAGTATATCTCTAAACAACCTTTCTGTGATCAGCCAATCCTATCCAGTAACAAAGAAAACTCTGAAGTAAAAGTATTAGTAGATACACCGGAAATAGCAAAAATAAGTATTCTACAGGAAATGGAAATCCCTGTTTCTGCAGACGAGCGTTTAGAAAAAGAACAGCAGATGGTTGTGGAATTTCGTTATCGAAAAGCAGAACGATCCAAAGAAAAACGAATCCTTCAAATAAAAACAATCATGACAATCAGAAAAGATAGTAAAAAAATCGACTTTGAAACGACTCTCGACAATCAGATGAAAGATCATCGCTTACGTGTCTTGTTTCCTACAAAGTTACATGTGGAACATCACGAAGCAGATAGTATTTTTGAAGTGGTGAAGCGCCCAAACCATGTGTCTAAAAGTTGGGAAAACCCCACGAATCCGCAACATCAGCAAGCATTTGTCAATATTCATGATGAAGAGTACGGTGTAACAGTCGGAAACTTTGGTTTGAATGAATATGAAGTAACAGAAGACGGACAAATCGCAGTGACGCTACTTCGCAGTGTGGGAGAACTAGGCGATTGGGGATATTTTCCAACACCAGAAGCACAGTGTCTAGGTGAGCATCGGTTCAATTACAGCATTGAACTACATGGACCAGAAGAAAAATTCTCTACTTATTTGCATGCATACGCAGCACAGATTCCTTTTTCCACTCAACAAATCAAACATCATGAAGGAACATTGATTTCAAAACAACAATATTTAACGATAAAAAGTGAAACGTTTGCAATTACAGCTTTGAAACGCAGCAAGTTTAGTGATAAAGTAGTAGTAAGAGGTTTCAATATGTCTAGTCATTTAGAAAAATTGGAAATAACTAAAGACAATGGAAAAACTGTCATATTGAATCTGCTTGAAGAACCAACGAAGCAAGCGGTTGTCCCAATAATCCAACCTTATGAGATTCGGACAATCGGATTCGAGGAGGAAAACGAATGTATGGCGGAATAGAAGCAGGCGGAACAAAATTTGTGTGTGCGGTTTCAGATGGTGGAGAAATTTTAGAAAAATTAAGTATCCCTACCACAACACCAGAAGAAACATTGGATCAGGTATTTGAATTTTTTGATCGTTATGAATTGAAGGGAATCGGGATTGGCTCATTCGGCCCGATTGGTATCGACAAAACAAAAGATAATTACGGATACGTTTTGGCAACTCCCAAAAAAGGGTGGGCACAATTCGATTTTCTTGGCACAATCAAGGAACGCTACAATATTCCTGCTGCTTGGACAACGGATGTCAATGCTGCTGCATATGGGGAATTGAAGCAAGGAGCAGCACAAGGAAAAAATAGTTGTATTTACCTTACCGTGGGAACAGGAATCGGTGCAGGTGTCGTGATCAATGAAGAAATTTTTTCAGGGATCGCACATCCTGAAATGGGACATATTTGGGTGAAACGCCATCCAGATGACCATTATGAAGGTACTTGTCCTTATCATAAAGATTGTTTAGAAGGATTAGCAGCAGGACCGTCTATTGAGGCACGCACAGGGATCAAAGGGCAAGATCTGCCGCAAGATCATCCTGTTTGGGCTATTCAGGCTTATTATATTGCTCAAGCACTGATCAACTATACGTTGACGTTAGCACCTGAAAAGATTATTTTAGGCGGTGGGGTAATGAATCAGGATCATCTCCTTCAAAAAATCCGTCAGCAATTTGTTGAATTGATGGGTGGTTATATGGAAACACCTCAAGTAAGTGAATATATCGTTCGTTGGGGACTGCCGAATGAAAGTGGGATTATCGGTAGTTTGCTGTTAGCAGAACACGAACATCAAAAGTAAGCAGACAAATTACACAAAAAGAACAGAGTCTTATCATTATCTGCTGATAAGACTCTGTTCTTTTTTCTTTCTATTCCCATAATCCAGGTAAAGCTTTACCGACTATTTTTTCTTGAGTAAATGGATGGATCATGTGCAGTTCTAATGCATGGAGCATCAGTCGTTCAGCAGTTCTATTTTGGTAGAGAGGGTCTCCAACGATCGGATGTCCCTTATGAGCTAAATGAACTCTGATCTGGTGTGTACGTCCGGTTTCCAAAACACAATAGACTTGTGTTTGTTCAGAAAGTACTTTGTTGACAGTGACATGTGTCAAGGCGCTCTGACCATTTTTATCATCTACGACCCTTTTTCTCCGATCATGGCGATCTCGTCCAATTTTATTGGTGATGGTCATATCTTTGGCAATTTCTCCCCATACGATGGCTTGATATCTCCGATAGATCATTTTTTGTTCCAACATTCTTCCAAGTATCGGCAAGACAAATGGATTTTTTGCAAATAAAACGGCACCGCTTGTTTCTTTGTCCAAGCGATGGACAACGTAAGGTCGTTGCTGTTTAGTGTCGAGATAAGCAGCTAAATGATTGAGCAAGGTACTGTTTTCTGTCGGTTCATTTGGATGAGTCTTCATTCCTGCAGGCTTATCCACTATAATCAAATGCTCATCTTCATATAAAACGCGGATGTGCGCCGCATCTCCAAGCTGGACTTCTTGATAATTATAATCTGTTTCTTCGAATAACAATGTGACCTGGTCATTGCCCTTTACTTCATGATGGAACAAAGCAGGTTGTTGATTGATCCAAACGTTTTTACGTATACGCAAAAAATGTCGAACCTTTCTAGGGACTAACCATTCCTTTTCAAGCAAGTCGCGAATCGTTGTTTCAGGATGGTTCATAGGTAAAGTGATCGTGATTTTCACAAGTGTACTCCTTTCAGTGCAATTGCAGACTAATTGTACCATTTTTAAAACATATTTAAGAAAAAACTTACATTTTTCTGTTCATTCTTATGTTACTCTGCTTGCACTAACGTAAAAAAACATATTGAACTACAACTTAAGCAGGAAGAAAACACTCTTTCACTATGGTAAAATAAGACGATTGAATCGAATAGACAGGAGAAGAAGCAAATGGATTTTCAAAGCATTTTAGAAAAGATAAAAGCTGCTTTGATCAGTTTTTGGCGTTGGATCAGACCATATCTCGGACAATTACATCGATGGCGAAAGCGCATCTGGAAAAAATATCATGTGAACAAATTGATTTTGCTGATTGGTTTGATCTGTGTCTTAGTGACAAGTATCTACCTCTTTATTTTAGCAAAACAAGCAAATGTCGAAACGTTAAAATCAGGATTAAGCCAATCGACAGTCATTTATGATAAGAAAAACGAAGAAGCTGGCACACTGTACGCCCAAAAAGGAACATATGTAGAATTAAACGCGATTTCTCCCTATATCCAAGATGCAGTAATCTCGACAGAAGATAGGAATTTTTACGAGCATCACGGGTTTGATATCAAAGGGATTGCCCGTGCAGCAGTCCGAATGGTCTTGTCTGGCGGAACATCAGGGGGCGGAGGAAGTACGATCACTCAGCAGCTTGCCAAAAATGCGTATCTGACATTAGACCAAACGTTTGATCGAAAAGCGAAGGAATTATTTTTGGCAATCGAGATCGAAAAGAAGTACAGCAAAGAAGAAATCTTGACCATGTATCTTAACAATGCCTATTTTGGCAACGGGGTATGGGGTGTCCAAGACGCTTCCAGAAAGTATTTTGGAGTAGATGCAACGAATGTTACGCTGTCTGAGGCTGCTACTTTGGCAGGAATGCTGAAAGGTCCTGGTATTTATAATCCGATCGATCACCCAAAAAATGCGAATGATCGGAAAAACACAGTACTAAGTGTAATGGAAGAAAACGGAAAAATCACAAAAGAACAAGAACAAGCAGAAAGCCAGACAGATATCAGCGCGTATCTTAATGACACATATGATAATTCAGATTCTGGTTATCGTTATCCTTATTATTTTGATGCAGTGATCGATGAAGCAGTTAACGAGTATGGTCTTGATGAAGAAGATGTCATGAATAAAGGCTATAAAATCTATACAGCTTTAGATCAGGATTATCAAAAGCAATTAGAAGCTACTTATCAAAACAGTGCGTTATTCCCAGCAAATGCTTCAGATGGTGCCATGGTCCAATCTGCTTCAGTAGCTTTAGATCCGAATACAGGTGGTGTACAAGCACTAGTAGGACGAAGAGGAGATCATGTCTTTAGAGGATTCAGCTTTGCTACACAGATGCGTCGTTCACCAGGATCAACGATCAAACCATTAAGCGTATATACACCAGCACTGGAAGCTGGATACAAGCCTTCCAGTATCTTGAAAGACGAACCGCAAAGTTATTACGATGCGCATAATTTTGACGGGACATACCAAGGAGAAGTACCGATGTATCAAGCTGTTGCTCAAAGTTTGAATTTGCCCGCTGTATGGCTTTTGCATGAGATCGGTTTACAAAAAGGATATGATAAAGCAGAAGAATTCGGCCTGCCTTTAGCAAAATCTGATAAGTATTATGGCTTAGCCCTTGGTGGACTGGAAAAAGGAGTATCTCCATTGATCATGGCGGGTGCTTACAGTGCGTTTGCCAATGATGGTCAGATGTATACGCCGCATCTTATCACGAAAATCGTTGATTCGACTGGAGCGGTGATCGTCGATAACACAAACAAAAAACCAAAACAGGTCATATCAAAGGAAACAGCCGATGAAATGACCAGCATGCTTCTTGGTACATTTTCAAATGGAACAGCGGCTGCTGCGAATCCTGCAGGTTATACGATAGCAGGGAAAACAGGAACCACAGAAACTAATTTCGATGCCACAAAAGCAAATGACCAATGGATGATCGGTTACACGCCAGACGTAGTGATTTCGACATGGATGGGTTACGAAGAATCCAGCAAGCTGCACTATTTGGAAGGGACAAGTGGAAATGTTGTCGGGAAAGTCTTCAAATCAGCGGCAGAAGGCATCCTTCCGTATACTTCAAAAACAGGATTTAGTGTAGCAGATGCCTATGCCACAGGAGGACAAGTGGTAGCTGCAGATCAAGTTGGAAACACAGGAAATTCTAATGGAGAGTCTGGAAATTGGCAAGATAACTTGAATCAATATGGTGAACAAGCAAAAGAAGGGCTGAAAAACTTCGGCGATATGGTGAAAGAAGGCGTTCAGGGAATTGGTGAAGCGGCTAAAGACCTCTGGCGGAAATATCAAGGAGAGTAGACCCTTTGAAAACGAATAACCCCATGTTACAATAGAGAGTAACTACTAAAAGAAAAGAGGGCATAACATGTCAAACATCTACGATAGCGCGAATCAAATCGAACGTGAGATCCGTGAATTACCAGAATTCAAAGCGTTGAAAGAAGCGTACGAGAAAGTACAAGCAAACGAAGAAGCACACAAACTGTTCAAAGACTTCCAAGCGATGCAAATCGAATTACAAGAAAAACAAATGAGTGGACAAGAATTCAGCGACGAAGATGCAATGAAAGCACAAGAAATGGCTGTGAAAATCCAATCAGAAGAAGTAATCAATGACTTGATGCAAAAAGAGCAAGGCTTCAGTACAATCATCAATGACTTGAACCGTATCATCATGACACCAGTTCGCGACCTTTACAGCGAATAAAACTATTTTATGAAACAACAGAGGGTGTGAAAGAGACGTTCGGCCTTGAGCGATGACAAAATTGCTTCTTATTGCCGATAGGCTATCTCTTGAACACCGTTTACCAAGAGGTCGTGAGCCTACCGTTTAGCTCTGAGTTACAAGGAACAATTTCAAAAAAACAGCTTCTCATGTTTGATGACTATTGTGACTTGTGACCGAGGAGTTGGCAGGAGAACACCTTTTATTCAAAAATAGGAGCTACGACAAAAGTCTTGTCATAGCTCCTATTTTTTTGTCATTCATTTTTCAAGCGGTAGAAATAGCCTTTTTGAGCTAACAGTTCTTCGTAAGTACCTATTTCAACGATTTTTCCTTCATCGATCACAACGATTTTATCTGCCTCTTTGATCGTTGAAAGCCGATGAGCCACAATAAAAGTAGTGGGTGTTTCTGTCAGGTAATTCAGGGCCTGCTGGATTTTTTTCTCTGACTGGTTATCTAAAGCTGAGGTTGCTTCATCTAGCAAAATGATTTTTGGCTGACGTATCAACGCTCGTGCAATGGAGATACGTTGCTTTTGGCCACCAGACAGCTTGTTGCCATGTTCGCCTACTAAGGTATCCAGACCATCAGGAAGCTGGTCAATCAGTGAAGAAAGTTGCGCAGCTTCGATGACTTCATCTAAACGTTCTTTTGATACGTTTTTCAAGCCATAAGTGATGTTCTCTTTGATCGAAGCGGAGAACAACAAAGTGGTTTGAGGAACAACGGCTAAATAATTACGCACACTTCGCATATCCAATTCATCCAAAGGCTGATTATCTAGGAAAATCCTCCCTGAAGACGGCTGGATAAATCCAATCAATAAGTTAAGGAGTGTAGATTTTCCAGAACCAGATGGCCCAACAAAAGCAATTGTTTCTCCAGCTTTCACCTCTAGAGAAAAATGATCGATAATCGGCTTGAGTGAGTCCGGGTAATGAAAAGAAACATCCTCAAAACGAAAATTTCCATCCAAATGTTGGATTTTTTTCTTACCGTGATAAGTTTCTACATCGCCAGCAATCAACAGTTCGCCAATAGAAGTGATAGATTCCATGCCTTTTGAAATCGTAGGAATCAGCGTGATCATTCCAGAAACGGAATTGACGATCGTCGTGAAATACGTCTGATACATAACGACATCGCCGGGTTGGATGCGCCCTTGTAAAGCTAATATCCCAGTGAAAATCAAACAAATCAGCTGAAATATCTGAAAACTAGCCCAGCTGACTGATCCGAAAACAGATTGCAGGATATCTAAGTGGAATCCTTTTTCATAGATTTGAGTAAAATGCTTATTTAAGCGAGTTGTTTCGTGTTTTTCTAACCCATGAGCTCGAGCAATCGGTGCTAATTCGATCACTTCGATCACTTTTGCAGAAGTCTCTTCCATTTCTTGCCTGAAGTCTGAGTTGGACTGTCTGATCCTTTTACGGAAAAAGAGAGTAACGAATGCGGCGAGAGGAACAGTCAATAAGAAAAACATGAAAACAACAGGACTTTTATAAAGCGTGATACCTAAAGCTACGAATAAATTGACAGCGATATTTAATCCGCTGACAAATACTTGAGAGGACAACGTTTGGATAGCTTCTACATCACGGATGATCTTTGACTGGATCCGGCCAGATTGCAATTCTTTTTGATAAGGAATAGAAAGTTCTTGGATTTTCTTGATAAGGGTCGCTCTTAGTCCAGCTTCTACTTGACGGATCGAAGTGCTATGGTATTTTACATGAAAATAATTCGTCAATATATTTTGACCAATCAGACAAGCCATCAAAAAAGCGTTGAAATAAATGGCCTGCAACTGAGAAGAATCTTTCGATGAAGCTGCATTGATTACATTGGCAATAGCGATCGGCATTAACCAAGATGGAAGATGTTTGATAATAAAAAAGAGTCCTGACATGGCAAAACGCCAATAATTTCCCTGATAAAGATGCAGCAATGTCTGAAAAGCATTTGCATGATATTTTTGATAACTTTTCTGTATTCGTTCCTCCATAATCTTCTCCTTAACAATCTTGGTAAATAAACTGCAAGTGTTCTATTGCTTCAGGAACATAAATCTCAGGAGTAGCTTCAAGAGTGGCGTACATTAGAGGACGCTCATATTTGATATAATGCAGTACCGGGCGGAAATCTAAACAGCCCTTGCCAACAGGTACCATGCGGATCTTTCCATTTTCCATGATATAGTCTTTGAGATGAAGCGCTGTAATATAACCATGTAAATTGTCCAAGGCACCTCGGATCACTTTTTCCTGATCAGCATGATTTTCTTTATGCATCAAATTCGCACAATCTAAAATGATTTTTAAATTTGGTGAAGCTACTTCATCGATTAAACGTTTAGCTAACTGATAGTTATAGATTGGATGATTGATCCCTGCTTCAACAGCAACAGTTACGCCAAAATTTTCTGCATGAACGACTAATTCAATGATAGAATTTCTGGCGATCTGATAAGCTTCTTCAGTAAAATTTTCTTTTGTGTAACCGACAGAGACACTACCGGTTTCCGTAGCAATCATCTTGGCTTGATAGGCAGAGCACAGAGCAATTTGCTGTTTGAAAGTTGCCAATGCTTGTGCACGAACTTCTTGATTTTTGCTGGATAGGTTGATATAGCATCCTAAAATGGAAAGTTCGATATTGTTTTTTTGGAAGTATTCACCAAAATAGGCAGCACTCCCAAGTGTCATGTCAGTTAATTTAAGTTGTTCAGGAAATGCTTTTTGTGGTGCAAATTGGATATGGGACAAGTGAAGCTGTGATACTTTTTGAACGATTTCTTCACGATTTCGAACATCTAGATCATGGGCACGGATGCCTAAATTTAATGGAAACATCTCAAACTCCTTTTTGTAAATAATTAGCAAGAGGCAGACGGGATTCTTTTATCAATTCAACAATTATTCGGGCAACTTTATCAGCGCCTTCTGGACTAAAGTGGGTATTGTCCTTTAGTCCTTCTGGGTAATTTTTACAAGTATCAGGCATAAGATGCAGGTAGAATTTTTTTGTCTCTTCTTTTGAGAAGGTCTGGAACAATTCTTGTGATCTTGAGAACACATCTAAAAGAGGAATATGGTGTTTCTCAGCAAATGCACGCATCGCTTTTGGATAGTCTCCAAGTATATCTGGATTCAATGTTCCGTTTTCTAAGTAATCTCGTCGCGTCACAGATGTCAGTAAGACCATTTGGACGTTCGCTTTTTTTGCGCATTCAAAAAATATCTGCAGATTTTTTAAATAGCTACCGAAGGGAAGCGTACCTCTTTCTTCTTGGATTTTCTGGTCGTTATGTCCAAATTGTACAAATAAGAAATCATTCGGCTGAAATTGTGAAGCTAGACGGGCTAACCTTCCTTCCTGGATAAATGATTTGGTGCTGCGTCCATTCTTTGCTTGGTTATTGATCTGGATCTCGGGTGAAAAATAAGCAGAGATTTTTTCTCCCCAACCTGTCTCGGGACGCTTGTTTTCATCTTTTTCTGCCGCAGTAGAATCACCGGCAATATGGATAGTAGGCATGTTATCTCTTCTTTCATAAAGGTTTATAGGCAATGAAGCAGAACAGCAAGAGAAGAAGACGGAGCAAATTTGGTCCGTCTTCTTCTCTAAAACGTGGATAAACGGATTCCGTTATTTCGCTATCCTGTTTTTGATTCGTTACTGTTACTATTAATCAATTAGGCAAAAAAGCCAAAGTAATTTTTAGCATTTGTATAACTAATCGCTTGAACTAGACTTCCTAAAAGTTGTTCATCTTCAGGTGCTTCTCCTCGCATGACCATTTCGCCTAAAAATTCACAAAGAACACGACGGAAATATTCATGTCTAGTGTAGGACAGGAAACTTCTTGAATCTGTCAGCATGCCGACAAAATTCCCCAAAGCACTACCATCAGCAAATTGTGTCAATTGATCGCGCATACCAGCTCGAGTATCGTTGTACCACCATCCAGAACCTAACTGCAGTTTTCCATTCTGTTCTTTTTGGAAACAGCCCATCAAAGCTAAAATCGCAGGATAGTCATTCGGATTCAATGAATAAAGGATCGTCTTTGGCAACTGATCCGTTTCTTCTGCACGATTCAATAATTTTTGCAGAGGAATAGTCAAAGAAAGATCATTCATTCCATCATAGCCGGTATCGGGCCCTAATTTTTCCAACATTTGTGTATTACAGTTACGATAAGCATGGATGTGCAGCTGCATCGTCCAATTATGAGAATGATAGAAGTGGGTCAAATGTATCAGTGTTTCTGTACGATAAGCATCGATTTCATCTGAAGATAATAGTTTGTTAGCTCGTGCTTTTTGAAAAATCTCTTCTAATACTGTTTCATCCGCTTCTTTATAGCGTAAGATGTCTAAAGCGTGGTCGGAAACACGACATCCATGTTGATGGAAGTATTCTATCCGCTGCCCTAAGACTTCTATCAGTTCTTGATAGGTGGTGATCGTTTGGTCAGCTGCTTCTTCCAGTAGTGTGACCCATGCATTAAATCCTTCTTTTTCAATATTGAGTGCTTTATCTGGACGGAATGAAGGGAGAACCTTCAAATCTGGTTCTTCATGAGCAAGCAACTGATGATAGTGCAAGTCGTCTGCGGGATCATCTGTTGTACAAATCACTTCTACATTCGATTTTTTTGCGATTTCCCGACGGCGAAAATCAGGAGCTGCTAAAATTTCATTTGCTTGTGTCCAAATTTTCTCTGCATTTTCTTCATTTATCAACAAGTCAATACCGAAGAAACGCTTCAATTCAAGATGTGACCAACTGTAAAGCGGATTTCCGATAATTTTTGGTACGGTTTGACACCAAGCTAAAAATTTTTCAAAATCAGAAGCATTTCCTGTGATTTTTTCTTCAGGCACGCCACAAGCTCGCATCAAGCGCCATTTGTAATGATCGCCTCCCAGCCAAGCTTCTGTCAGATTGCTGAAATTGTTGTTTTCGTAAATTTCTTTTGGATCTAAGTGACAGTGATAATCAATAATGGGCATGTTTTTTGCGTAGGAATGGTAAAGCTTTTTCGCCCAATCGTCTTTTAATAAAAAATCATCAGATAAAAACATAAATCTTCCTTCTTTCTTTTTATACTGTTTTATGAAAATCAAAGTGTTACTCCGTTTTTAAAAATGGCAATTTCTCGAACGTCATTTTGTTCATTTTTCGTTTCTTCTCCACTAGCTACAGCGATGATTTTTTGAACAAACGATTCTAAGATTACTTCCATTGGTTGTTCTAATAAGACGCCTGCATTAAAATCCATCCAATGACCTTTACGTTCAAAAAGAGTCGTATTTGTAGATACCTTGACCGTTGGGACATATGAGCCAAACGGAGTTCCTCTTCCTGTGGTAAACAAGACCAACTGGCAATCGGATGAAGCAAGAGCAGAAGCAGCTACAAGATCATTTCCGGGAGCTTGCAACAAGCTAAGCCCTGGTTTTCTGATTTTCTCGCCATATTGCAGCACATCAACGACAGGAGAGTTTCCTGATTTTTGTGTGCAGCCTAATGATTTGTCTTCTAATGTAGTGATTCCACCTGTTTTATTGCCAGGAGATGGGTTTTCGTAAACTGGTTCCCCGTAAGACAAGAAATACTGTTTGAAGTCATTGATCAAGTCAACGATTGAGTCAAAAACTTCTTCATTTTCCGCTCGTGCCATCAATACTTGTTCTGCACCAAACATTTCTGGCACTTCTGTTAAGATCGTGCTGCCTCCTTGAGCAATCAAGTAGTCAGAAAATGCACCAAGTAAAGGATTAGCAGTTATTCCCGATAGACCATCAGAACCGCCGCATTTCAAACCGACATTCAACTTAGAGAGTGGGACTGGTATGCGCTGGTCATTTTCCGCCGCTGTTAAAAGCTCTTCTAATAGAGCCACACCTTGTTCGATCTCATCGTAAACATCTTGAGCCACTAGAAATTTCACTCGTTCTTCATCATATTCACCTAAAATTTTTTTGAATTCAGGAACTGTATTGTTCTCACAACCTAATCCAAATACTAAAACTCCTCCGGCATTGGGATGATTTACTGCGTCCGCTAAAATTTCTCGAGTATTTTGATGATCTTTTCCAAGCTGCGAACAGCCATAAGGATGCTTTAAAATCGTAATATGGTCAAACTGTCCCAGATCTGGATGTTTTTCCTTGAACTGTTTGACGATCAGTTCAGCAATGCCATTCACACACCCAACGGTAGGTACTAAAAACAAATCATTACGAATCCCTACTTTTCCATTTTTTCGCAAGTAACCTTGAAATGTTCGGTTCTCAAAAGGGTAATGACTTGGATGGACATCTTTTTCATATCGATAATCCAATTCACCAGAAAGATTGGTTTTTACATTATGAGTGTGCAGCCATTGACCGGCAGTTACGTCTGTCGTCACATGACCGATTGGATAGCCATATTTGATCACGTTGTCTCCAGCTTTCAAATCACCCAATGCAATCTTATGTCCTTGCGGGATATCTTCAAGAGTGGTGATCGTTTGCTGATCAATCGTCAGTTGTGTTTGTTTTGGAATAGGTGTTAATGCGACGACCACACTGTCTCGTCGATTTAATTTCATTGTTGGTTGAAGGGTTTCAAGCATGGACCATCGTTCCTTTCATTTCTTGTAATACTGACCGGACACCTTTTTGATCGATCTTTGCAGCTATTTCTTGAACTGTATCTGTCACATTCGGTATTTGAGACAAATCTTCTCCCCAAAGCGCAGCGTTTTGCAATAATCGAGGAATAGCTGTTCCATTATCAGACCAAGCATCAGTAAATTCGCTTATCGTCTTTTCATCATCATGTGGCTTTACTTGATCGCCTCGATACATAAGAAGTAGCGCAGCTAGTGAAACAGTGATTAACGGTGGTACCTGATTTTGTTCTTCGATATACTTCTTGAACACTGGAAGCAGACGGGTGCTGAACTTTGAAACACTATTTAATGAAATCGCTTCTAATTTGTGATGGGCAAAAGGATTCAAGAAACGTTCTTTGATTTGGTCAGCATAAATGGCTAATTCATCTTTAGGTAAAGAAAGCATAGGAATCAATTCTAGATTGAATAACTGATCAACATATGCGGAGAATAAAGGATCTTTCATTACTTCTTCTACAGTTTCCAATTCCGCCAACAAAGCAAGAGGGACCATCGCTGTATGCGGTCCATTAAGCAAATGCACCTTACGTTCACGATAAGGAGTCATATCATCTGTGATGATGACATTCAAGCCAGCCTGTTTGAATGGTAGTTGATTCTCCAATTCTTTAGGCCCTTCGATCACCCAAAGCATGAATGGTTCTGCTTTGACCATCAATTGATCTTCATAGTTATGCCGTTGATTGAAAACACCTGCATCTTCGCGAGGATAACCTGGGACGATGCGATCAACTAAACTACAACAGAAAACATTTTCTTTTTCTAACCACTCAACAAAAGCAGGTTCTAAATCCCATTTTTCTGCGTAGCGTAAAATGATTTCTTTTAGACGTTCGCCGTTTCTGTCAATCAGTTCGCAAGGAATGATGGTAAAGCCAACTTTGTTTAATTTGAAACGTCGGTATAAAAAGGCTGTCAGTTTGCCCGGGAAGCTCTGTGGGGGAGTATCTGTTAAATTATCAGTCTCCACGAATTGGATTCCTGCCTCTGTTGTATTGGAGACGATATAGGCCAAGTCGTCATTTTCTGCTAGAGATAGATAAGCATCCCATTCATCATAAGGATTGATCATTTGTTCTACTACGGTGATAATCTCGGAAGTATCAACGATTTCGCCATTGCTGAGTCCTTGTAAAATGACCGTATATAAATTGTCTTGCTGGTTCATCATATTCCCAAGACCTTGTTCTAAAGGTTGAATGATTGCAACATTACCTTTAAACAATTGTTGGTTATTCAGCTGCTGAATCTGCCAATCAATAAATCCACGCATAAAATTGCCTTCGCCAAACTGAAGAACTTTTACGGGTGCTTCGTTTTTTTTCACTAATTCTTTTGTCAGTTTTTTCATATAAACTTCCTTTCTGTGTTATGCACACGTTAACATTTTTATATAAAATTACTTGTAGTTTACAAGTAATTGATCGACTCACGAAGCATCAACAAGGTGGAGAGCTCAATTTTAGATTGTTCGATCGTCCTGCCTTCAATCAAATCTAGTAAAAGCTTTGTTCCTTCTTGACACATTTCTTTCAAAGGCTTACGTACGGTGGTAAGCGGCGGATTGAGATAGGAGACGACTGGAGAATCATCGAACCCGATCAGAGAAATGTTCTGGGGAACACGGAGGCCAGCTAAATGTACAGCTCTCAATGCACCAATCGCTATGTCGTCGTTGCCGCAAAAAACCAGAGTAGGCAGGTCAGAAAGTGATAATAGGTATTCCATGTTTTGGAGGCCGCTTTCTAAGCTGTAATCTCCTGTTAAAAAATAGGCTGGATTGACAGGGATGCTCGCTTTTTTTAGACTTTTCAATACCCCTTTTTCCCGTTCTTTTGTCGAACGAAAATTTTTCTTTCCGCCAATATAAGCGATCTTCGTATGTCCGCATCCAATACCGTAATCTACTGCCTGCATAACACCGGCCGCATCATCGGCAGTGACGTTGATAACCGCTGGATCATTGATGTGACGATTGACAACAACGAAAGGAAATTTTTTTTCTTTGAGATAGTCGATGAAAGGCTGATCATCATCACTTTGACTCATAACGATCAGTCCATCGTAGCGTTGCAGGTTGATTTCTGTTAAATCAACAACATCGATACTTTCAACAGATAAACTGTAATTTGTGTCTAATACTGAATGGATGCCTGCAATGGAATCTGCTAGGAAATTTGATGAAGTTCCTTTATGCAAACTTGAGAAAAATAGTCCGATTAGATATTTTTTTTGATTCACTAAACCTTTTGCACTATAGTTTGGCGAATAATTCATTTCCTTAGCTAGTTGTCGTATTTTTTGTTTTGTTTCATTTTTTATTAAACTGCTGTTATTCAAAGCACGAGAAACTGTCGTATGAGAAACGCCAGCTGCTTTAGCGATATCTTTGATCGTTACCATTACATCATTTTCCTTACTTTTTCACTTTTTGTTAACGCATTCATCATATTACGATAACTACGATAAGTCAATAGATCTTTGATATGAAAAGATTGCACACGTTAAAAATTACTTGGATTTTTATTTTTAATTATGCTATTCTTGAAAGCGGGGAATGCTCATTTAATTAGATGAGTATCAATTTTACAGAAAAATGAAAGCCTTTTATTTTAAAAGGAGGAGAGGAAGAAAATGAAGAAAAGTACAGTATTTTATAAAATATTTTTACCGATGTTTTTATTAGGAGCCGTACTTGTCATAGGATTTAGTTTATTCATTTACCAGAATACCTATGAATCGATCGAATCGAGTTATTTAACAGACAAAAAGAATTTGCTCAGGCAAGTTAAAACTAACGTTGAATGGAAAATTAGAACGATTGAATATTCGTTTTCTACGTATGGTTCGACCAAAAATTTCTCGGACATATTCAAGCATCCGCTGACATATACAGATTACTCCACTTATTCTGAAATCAGGAAAGAACTAAATTTTATAGAAACGATTGTTATGGATGATAATAATTATGATTTAGTCAGTTTGGCTGGTAAATGGGGAGTAATCAATGGATCGTTGAGTCAACTGACCGAAGAGGAAGTTGAAAAGTATCAACAGAAGTACATAAATAACAAAAATAATTTATTTTGGCAAAAGAAAAACAAAGGAATCGAAATGGTGATTTCTTTGCCAATGTTTGAAAAAGAAAAATATGCATTGGGAATTGCTACGATAGAGAAACATACAATAGAACAAGTTGTTGGTGAAAGTGGAGAAGACATACTTTCTATTGAAAACGAAGTTGGCAACCTTTTTACTACTCAGACAGTAAAAAATAAAGAGCAACCAACTGTATTAACGGACGTGGATCTAGATTACAATCAGCTGAAAGTGATAAGAGAAAAAGATAAAACGTATATAGTACTGAAATCAGATTATAATAATTGGATTTACAGATTAGAAGTTGACTCTAGTGCAATTGGCGCAATGATCCGCAATCTGAGAATCGGGCTAGTTGCAGTGTCTTTAACACTGGTAGGACTCATTGGTCTTCTTTCCTACTTATTTTCGGACAGATTTGCCCGTCCGATTTCTCAAATACAGGAACGTCTGAATCTTAAATCAAAAGGATTCAGTGGGAAAGAACTAGATTTGGTCGCTCAATCAGTCAGTCGGATCATAGGAGAAAAAGAAGCGTTAAGTGCACACTTAGTTACCCAAAAGCCACAGCTGGAAACGCTATTTGTACTTAGTTTATTTAGAAATCGAGTAGAAAGGCGAGAACTAGATCAGCGGTTGCAGCAATTTGGTTATAGTTCTCAAAATGACTGCTATTATACAGCTTTGGTTCAAATCGATCTGTTAGAAGATAGTCACGGTGGGGAGCGTGATTTGCTACTTTTAGCGATCAACAACATGATCACGGAAATTGTGCCAAAGGAAAATCGAATGCTGCCGATCGTTTTGAATGAAGAAATGCAAGCCACTATTTATCGAATGGATAAAGATGATGCAGAAGCAAGCAAAAAAGTCATGGAGTATTGCCGACTCATTCAAAAACGTGTAAAAGAATACTTGAATTTAACTATCAGTATAGGCATCAGTAACCGGTTCGAAACGCTGAATGAAAGCAAGCAATCGGTTGATCGGGCAAAAGAAGCCCTGTATTATCGTGTAAATACTGGTCCAAGTTCAATTATTTTTTATCAGGAAATCGTTCCTGCTGCTCATGAAAAAACACTTATTAGATATCCGATAGAAGAACAAAATCGATTGTTTGAAGCCATTCGTTCTGGAAATCAGGAAGTGAAGAATTTAGTACATGAATTGATTGATGCATTGTTTGCACAAAATAAAAATCCTTTGAGTCGGGAAGTAGTTTCGGTCCGCTTGATCAATGAACTCGTTCAATTAGGACAGTTATTGGGAGTAGATTCAAAAAACTTTGATAACATGAAACAAATTTATGTAAAAGCACTGAACAATTATCATCCCAAAGAACTAGAAAAACTTGTTTTAGAACAATTAGTTCTGCCAATCACAGAATGCTCTCAAGCAATCACTGATCATGAATTTAAAAATTTGTCGGAGAATATTATGCATATCGTCTACACAGAATATGATCGTGATCTGTCTTTAGATGTGATCGCTGATAGGTTGCATTATAACCCTAACTATTTAAGTAATGTATTTAAAAAGGAAACAGGAGAAAAATTTGGTGATTTTGTTCAAAATCATCGTTTAGAGGTAGCGAAAAAATGGTTGAAAGAGACTAACCTCTCCGTAAAAGAGATTGCAGAAAGATTGCAATATCGAAATCCGCAAAATTTTATTCGTTTCTTTAAAAAGAAGGAGTCGATTACGCCGGGAGAATATCGAAAAAAATATTTGTGAATCAAGAGGCTGTTTTTCTTGTGATCTGATTCAAGCAATAAAAGAGGACAGCAAAAAACAGCACTTCATGTTTTGCTGCTGGCTGATTTTATTGCCGCAGAATCAACAAGATAAACGCCGTTTAATCAAGAGGCTGTTTTTCTTGTGGACTGATTCAAGCAATAAAAGAAGTTAGAATAACCCTAGTATTTGTATTTATGGATAGTTAAATTTCAAGGCTAAGCACGCAAAAAGAACTGTGACAAAAGTCTTGTCACAGTTCTTTTTTACGAATAAATGGCGTTCAAGAGACAGCCTATCGACAATAAGGCATAATTTTGTGAAATATGGGAAGCTATTTTTCAAAATCGCTTCTTATTGCTCCTGTGGGTTACTCGTCGCAATGTTTGTGAGAGTTTTTATCATCGCTCAAGGCTGAACGTCTCTTTCACAACCTCTGATACACGGTGTTCCAGGAGTAGATTCTTCGAAAAATAAGCCGAAATTTCACAAAAATTTAAGAAGCAATTTTCGTAAATGCCTTCTTATTTCTTGAAGCTGACCACTTCTGACACAACTACCATTTTGCGTTCAGTACATAATCACCCTTTGACAGAACCTACGAGTGCTCCTTTGACAAAATATTTCTGAACAAAAGGATAAGCAATCAGCATAGGCACTGTTGCAATAACGATAACAGCCATTTTAACTGTTTGTGCTGGTGGAATCACATCAACGGCACTACTTTCTGCTTGCATCCCACTTGATACAATGACGATTTGGCGTAAAAGAATCTGTATCGGCCATTTAGATGAGTCGTTGATATACAAAATAGCAGTCATATAAGTGTTCCAGTAAGTAACAGCATAAAAAAGCGAGATAGTAGCAATAGACGGTAACGCTAATGGCAGCATAATTTTGAAAAATACACCAAAATCTGTGCAACCATCCATTTTTGCTGATTCTTCCAAACTATCCGGCAAGGCTTGGAAAAAGTTTCTCATAATGATCATATTCATTGCATTAACAGCCACAGGCAGGATCATGGCCCAGTAAGAATTGACCAGCCCTAGAGAACGAACAACTAAGAACGTTGGAATCATCCCCCCGCTGAACAACATAGAAAATACAACAAGAAAGTTGACGAAACCTCGACCAAACAAATACTTTCTGGAAAGACCGTAGGCCATCAGTGAAGTTGCACACATACTGACGATCGTTCCGACACCTGTAACACCAATCGAAACAGCAAGTGCTCTAAAAATGGTCGGCGTAGAAAGAATGTAGCGATACGCGTCTAAAGAAAAGGTAGTAGGAAAAAGGATAAACTTTTTCGCGACGACTTCTTGTGTAGAAGCAAAAGATGTAGCGATGATATTTAAAAAAGGAACGATACAGATCAAAGCTAGCAAAATTAGAAACGTATTGTTGAAAAGTGTAAAACTTCTTTCTCCTATAGAGACTTTCTTTTTCATATAGATAGGCTCCTCCTCAAAATAAATTAAATGTTTCTGTTTCTATATGTTCAATTTATCATCGGTGAAAGATTACGTATATAATCATTTCCTATGCTAAGTGTCAGATAGAAAAAAATAGAAGGTTTGCTATGCGTAGTTTATTTGTGAAAAAATACACTTTATCGTTTTGCATAGCACAAAGATCATTGATATGTAAGCGTTTTTACATACGATAAAAATGATTATATACGTAATTCAGATAGTTATCTATCATGAAGTCATAAGCAGCAAACATTCACAAAACTAAGGAGGGGCTTATGGAAAGTGTAAAGAAACAAGAACCATTTCAACTGACGCTATCGAAAAAAGAAGAAAAGCTCAGAAGACGAAAAAAAATAATTGCAGGAATCAAAACGAATAAATTTTTATATGTGATGATTCTGCCGGGAGTCCTTTATTTCTTGATTTTTAGGTATCTTCCTATGGGGGGACTCGTTATTGCTTTTCAAGATTATCAACCATTTTTAGGAATAATGGGAAGTCCTTGGGTCGGTTTCAAACATTTCATTCGTTTGTTTACAGAACCGACATTCTTTACATTATTAAGAAATACGTTGATCTTGTTCGGATTAAATATCTTCGTGTTTTTTCCGATGCCAATCATTTTGTCTTTACTATTAAATGAAGTAACGAACAAACGATTGAAAAACGGGATTCAAACGATCATTTACATCCCTCACTTCATGTCTTGGGTAATCATTGTTTCGATTACTTATGTATTTTTGAATGTTGACGGAGGGGTATTGAATGAATTCCTTGCAACAATGGGATTTGAAAAAATCAGTTTTCTAACATCCCCTGAATGGACACGCACAGTATATATCGGACAAGTGATCTGGAAAGAGTTGGGCTGGTCTACGATCATCTACCTTTCAGCGATAACTGCAGTCGATACACAGTTGTATGAAGCTGCAGAAATGGATGGAGCAGGACGCTTACGCAAAACATGGCATGTTACATTGCCGGCAATTCGTCCAGTAATCATTACCTTGCTGATTCTAAAAATCGGTCAGACATTAGACTTAGGGTTCGAGCATATGTACTTGTTATTGAATTCATTGAATCGAAGCGTTGCAGAAATTTTCGACACCTATATTTATACAGCTGGATTGAAGAATGGACAGTTAAGTTTCAGTACAGCAATGGGATTGTTTAAAGGGGTCGTAGGATTGTTTATGGTAATTTTAGCTAATAAGATTGCCAAAAAGCTAGGAGAAGACGGCGTTTACTAAGATAGAAAGAGAGGGAAAGATATGCTGCAGTCATTAGATAAAATAAACGGAAGGCTAAATCGTATTTTACAGTTGGTTTATTTGAATTTTCTGTGGGGCGGTTTAGTCATCGCAGGTTTGGGAGTTTTTACTTTCGGTCCTGCATCGTATGCGATGGTTGCAGTGATTAGAAAATGGCTGCGCTCAAAAGAAACGTTTCCTTTGACGAAAACGTACTTCACATATTTTAAAGAAAACTATCGTGAAACCTTGCTGATGAGCTGGATATATGGCGCCATCGGGATTGTTTTACTTGTGGATCTTTCTTTCATACACAATTGGTATCTTAGGATCGCTTTGTATATTGCTGCGTTCATATATGTGCTCTCAGCACTCTATATTTTCCCAATCATGGCTCATTATGATTGGAAAGGATATTTTTTCAAAATGAAAATGGCATTTTTATTCGGATTCTCACATCTTCATTACTCATTAGTGTTGATATTAAGTATGGTAGGGATTTATCTGATGATCATCCAAACAATGCCAGGTGTTTTAACCTTTATCGGTGGCAGTCTCTTCTTTTCCGCAGTCACGTGGACAGCAAATTCTATATTTTGCCATTTGGAATGGAAGAACTCATATACAGAAAAAACAGAAGAAAACAAAAATATTATTAAAACAGTGAAGGAGAAAATTTATGAAAAAAGCAACGCTCGTAAAATTAGGTCTTAGTTTTGCAGGAATTCTAGCACTTGCCGCATGCGGCAGCAGTTCAAGTAACAGTTCTTCAGAGACAGAAGATGGAAAAGCTAAAATCACTTGGTTAAATATTTTGCATCATGCTTCACCGCCTACAGACACGATTGTGAACTTGATCGAAGAAAAAACCGATACGGAACTGACATTCAACTGGATTCCTGATGCTTCAAAAGAAGAAAGATTAACAACTGCATTGGCTTCTGATGAACTAGGAGATATCGTTACACTTCAAATTGCGATGTTGAAAAACTCTTCTGTCCGCAATGCGTTAAAATCAGGCGTATTCTGGGATGTATCAGAATATTTAAAAGACTATAAAAATTTAAGTCAAATTTCTGAAGATAGAATCGAAGCTGCGAGTATCGACGGTGCCTTGTACGGCGTACCGATACAAAAAGACTACGCTCGTGCTGGCTTAGTCATTCGAAAAGACTGGTTGGATAATCTAGGACTAGATGTTCCAACTACCATGGATGAGCTTTATGAAGTAGCTAAACAATTTACAGAAAACGATCCTGATGGAAATGGTGTGGACGACACAGTTGGTTTTGGCGATCGTGCGCCTAGTGATATTCGTTATACCAGCTTTAAACTTTTCACTTCTTATTTTGGAGCACCAAATGGCTGGGCTGTAGACGATAATGGCAAATTCACTCCAGAATTTGATACAGAAGAGTATATGAAAGCTTTGAATTTTTCAAGAGATCTATTTGAGAATGGCTATTTGGCACAAGACTTTGCAGTTACCCAAAAGACTGATCAGCAAGAACAATTTGCACAAGGAAGAACTGGAATCTACACTGGAATGGTGGATATCAAGAATCTGAAGACGATGGGTCAAGGTATTCAAGATGATATGGAATTAGTGCCTGTAAACAAGATCTCAGATGGTGAAGGCGGCGGTTATCATGTTTGGTCAGAAGGAAATGGTATTGGCGGCTTGCTAGCATTTCCCAAATCTCAAGTAAAAGACGAAGCACAATTGAAGAAATTACTTCAATTTGTTGATGATCTTTTAGAAGAAGATGTGTATAAATTGATGACTGGCGGTATCGAAGGAACGCATTATGAATTGAATGATGATGGTTCTATCGAATTTATCGATATGGATCTTTGGCAACAAGAGGTGCAACCGTTATCAAGCTCTCGTCCTAGTGAAGTGACGTTCTCTTTCAAAGATACAGACCCTGAAAAAGAATTCTCTAATCAATTGATCAAAGAAAATGAAGAATTTGCTGTAATGGATCCTTCTGTGCCATTGGATTCACCGACGAACAATGAAGTAGGATCAGAAATTGAAAAAATCGTCATTGATGCTACGGTGCAATACATCATGGGACAGCTTGACGAAGATGGATTCAAAAAAGCTGTAGAAGACTGGAAAGCACAAGGAGGCGATCGAATCACACAAGAGTACGAGGAAGCATACAAAGCAGCGGCACAGTAATATAGACGATTGGGACAAATACTTCTTGGTATTTGTCCCAAATCCTATTTTAATTTTTAAAGGAGAGCAAATAATGGAAAACTGGTCAAAGAAATTAGCAAAAAGTATCATGGAAAGAACACCTCGCTTATATGAAGAAAAGTGGTATAAAGGAAAATGGTCTTATGACTATGGCGTCGTACTTAAAGGGTTCCAATTACTTTGGGAACGAACCCAAGAAAAAATTTATTTTGATTTCATAAAAGACAATATCGACTATTTCGTGCAAGAAGATGGAACGATCCGTGGCTACAGCGTTGAAGAATACAATATCGACCATGTAAATACAGGAAAGCTTTTCTTTTTATTGTACAAAGAAACAGGCGAAGAAAAATATAAAAAAGCAGCAGAACTCCTTTCCCAGCAGTTGGCAAACCATCCACGCACATCCGAAGGAGCTTTTTGGCATAAAGAAATTTATCCTTATCAAATTTGGTTGGATGGCTTATATATGGGTTCTCCTTTTTATGCTGAATTTATCCAGAATTTTAGTGAAGAAAAAGATTACCAAGATGTTTTGAGACAGTTTGAAATCAGTTATAAACATCTATTCGATCCAAAAACAAATTTGCTGATTCATGCATGGGATGAAAAGAAGGTCCAACCATGGGCTGATCCAAAAACAGGTCTATCCCATCATTTTTGGAGCCGATCGATTGGCTGGTATTTGATGGCTGCAGCAGATACCTATGAATTACTTCATGAAGAAACAGATTGTTCTTTGCTGAAAGAAATTCTAGAAAAGACACTGGCTGCATTACTTCCATATCAAGAAGAAAACAGCGGGACATGGTATCAAGTAACAACAGAAACAAAACGGAAAGGAAATTATCTGGAAGCTTCCGGCAGTAGTATGTTTGTTTACGCAATGGCTAAAGGAATACGTTTGGGACTGCTGAACAAAGAAGAATGGCTTCCACAAGTGAAGAAATCACATCAAGGATTACTTGATGAATTTGTTCTGGAAACAAAAGAAGGCTGGCTGAACTTGAATAAAAACTGTCAAGTAGCAGGGTTAGGCGGAGCAGATCAGCGAGATGGTTCATATGCTTACTACATCAGTGAACCAATTATTTGTAATGATCAAAAAGGCGTTGGTGCATTCTTGCAAGCATTGATTGAAGTGGAGGCATTATAAATATGTATGATATTTTGACATTTGGCGCATCAATTGATGAATTGAATACTGAAGCAATACAACAAGCCATTGATGCTGCAGCAAGTGACGGAGGCGGGACCGTAGTTGTTCCAGCAGGTGAATTTCTAACAGGAGCTTTATTTTTAAAAAGCAATGTCGAACTTCATTTAAGCGCAGGAGCGGTTCTGAAATTCTCTGACGATCCAAAAGATTATCCTGTTGTTCATTCACGTTGGGAAGGAGTCCATCGAAAAGTTTATGCTTCCTGTATCTATGCTCAAAATGTAGAGAACATCTCTGTCACTGGTTTCGGTACATTAGATGGAAATGGAAAAAAATGGTGGCATACTTTTAGAAATGAACCAGATAATCTCGCTTATCCTCGTCCTAAATTGATGAGTTTCCATAACTGTCATCGAATTACTGTGAAAGATATTAAATTGATCCAGTCACCAAGTTGGACGATCAACCCGATTCTTTGCAGTAATGCAACGTTTGATAACTTGACGATCTTGAACCCAGCGGATTCACCAAATACAGACGGAATTGATCCAGAATCATGCAAAAATGTGCGTATTAGTAATTGCCATATTGACGTGGGAGATGACTGTATTGCAATCAAGGCAGGGACTGAAGATACGTACGAAAGGATCGCTTGCGAAAATATCACGATCACAAATTGCACGATGGTCCATGGACATGGCGGTGTCGTATTAGGAAGTGAAATGAGTGGTAGTATTCGTAATATTACCATTTCAAATTGTATCTTCCAAGAAACTGATCGAGGAATACGATTGAAATCTAGACGAGGTCGAGGCGGGATCGTTGAAGATATTCGAGTATCCAATATAGTCATGGATAATGTGATGTGTCCATTTATACTGAATCTTTATTATTTCTGTGGTCCGCGAGGGAAAGAACCGTATGTATGGGAAAAAAAGGCTTATCCGATAGATGAACGGACACCAGCATTCAGAAGGATCCATTTTTCGAATATCACGGCAAGGAATGTCCATGCTTCTGCAGGTTTTATTTATGGATTAGCGGAACAATTCATACAAGAAATCACATTTGACAATATCGATGTCTCGATGGCCCAAGATGCAGTTCCCGGTGTTCCTGCTATGATGACAGGAATAGAGGAAATGAGCAGACAAGGATTTTATATTGGCTTTGCGGGTAAGGTTTCCTTTAACCAGATGTCGATTGAAAATCACGAGGGACCAGCATTTCTATTAGAAAATACTAAAGAAATCAGTATTGAGAAATTCCAATCAAATCAATCAGAAAATATGGATGAACTGGTTGTTCGTAAAAACTTTGCTTATGCAGTTGAATGATTTTTTAGGTGCTCCATCTAGCAGACATACCCCTAGTGGAAAACGATTATACCGAGAAAAACAAAACGGTTTTATGCTTGAATACTATCAATTGTACTTAAATGAATTGGAAACAGTACCAGCCCTCTATGCTTATCCAGAAAAAGAAGGACCGTTTCCGACGGTCCTTTACCTGCATTCTCACGGCGGAGATTTTTCAGTCGGGAAAAGTGAATTGATCCATGGTGCTCCTTACTTAGCTTCTCCATCTTTTGCAGAAGTACTGACAGGAATGGGATATGCTGTTTGGTCGATTGATGCTTGGGGATTTGAAGAACGCGGAGGTATTTCTGAAAGCGAGTTGTTCAAACAATTTTTATTAACAGGAAAAACGTTATGGGGAATGCGTATTTATGATGTGATCAGCTTGATCGATTATTTGGAGACAAGGGAAGACACAGATACTCAACGGCTCGCAACGATTGGTCTTTCTATGGGAGGCTTATTAAGCTGGTGGGTGACAGCATTGGATTCTCGTGTCAAAGTTTGTATTGATCTAGCGGCACAGGTGGACATCGAAACACTTTTGCTACATCGCCGCCTAGATCATCATGGGTTTTATTACTATGTGCCAAATCTATTGACAGCTTATACAACGTTAGCAATCCAAGAAAAAATCGCTCCGCGCCCTCGTCTTAGCTTAGTTGGAAAAAACGATACGATGTGCTTGGACGAAGGCGTACTGAAGCTGAGAAAAGGGCTGGACAAAAAGTATCAATCAATGGGTAGTCCAGAAAACTTTTCTTCTTTTTCTTTAACAGGCGGTCATATGGAAACACAAGAAATGAGAAATATTTGGAAACAATTCATAAGGGAGCATTTATGAGGATGAAAGACAAACTGATAATTGGAAAGAATGCTATAGATACCCCGACGGATTTTGAAACTATCCAAGAAGGAATCGATTATTTGGCAGGCCTGCCGGATAGCCATCCAAAGGTCTTGATAGTAAAAGAAGGAAGATATGATGAATATATAGAAAGCAGATTATCCAATTTTAAACTTGTGGGAGCAGGAACAGTAGTTATCTCCGGTAATCGTTTTGCAAAACAGGAGTATCTTGACGGTAGCCAGTTAGGGACTTTCCGAAGTGCTACTTTTTTCTTAGAAGGATCGAATGTCGTATTAGAAAATCTTCACATCGAAAATACAGCAGGTCCAGGAGAAAAGGTAGGACAGGCTGTTGCTTTATTCAATTCAGGAGATCGCGTATCTTTAAAAAACTGTCGACTATCTGGTTATCAGGATACCTTATGCACGGGTCCGTTGCCTGATTTGCAAAAAGATGGTACTCCTTTTTGTACACCGGCTTCTGCCAATCCTGAGTATTGTCGTCAGACCTATGAATATTGCTGGATTGAAGGAACGGTGGATTTCATATTTGGTGGGGCAGATGCCGTTTTTCATCAGTGTCATATCCATAGCTTAGCCAGTAAAAATCCTGGATACATCACAGCAGCATCTACGCCGAAAAATCAAAAAACAGGGTATCGTTTTGAAAGCTGTACCTTGACTGCAGAACCTGATACTAGAAACGTCTATTTAGGAAGACCGTGGCGTCCGTATGCAAATGTCTTATTTGAAGCGTGTAAGATAGGTGGGCATGTTCACCCAACTGGTTGGGATAATTGGGATGACAAGAAAAATGAACAGACTGTCAAATTCTCTGAACGTAATAACAATTATGAAACATCGATCAAAAGACCTGAATGGATACATTTAGAAAAGCAGGGGGTTCAGAAATGAAAAGAAAATGGGAACTATTGCTAGGAATGGTCGGTGGCAGTCTATCTTTGATTTTCTTTGGCGGGTTAGCAGTTACTTTAAGTAATATGTCTGCGTCAGAGTTTAAAAAAAGTTATCAGTCGCTTGCTGTAGATCATTCAACTTTGTCTTTAGAAAATACATTTGGATTATTACAGGACATGACTGGTCTGTTTGCCGTTGTGTTGTTTATTTCACTTGCTTTTTTAGCAGTAGCATTGTTTTTGACTGCTAAAGGAAAATACTTAACAACTGCCACTGGTTTGTATTTTATAACAGGATTCATATTGTTGATTGGCACTCAGTTTATTGCGTTTCCTTTTGCATTTTTTTATTTCGCAGCTGGGGCATTCAGTTTATATCGAGTAAGAATGAGAAAAGGAGCCTGAATCATGCAGACTATCAAAGTGAAAAATCCTATTTTAAGAGGATTCAATCCAGATCCTAATATATTAAGAGTGAAAGAGCGGTATTACATTATTGTCTCCTCTTTTGAATGGCTTCCAGGAATCCGAGTATATGAGTCGAAAAATTTAGTCAACTGGTCACATACAACGGATATTTTGACCACTCAAGTATCTTTGCAAGGAAATCCTACAAATGGAAGTATATGGGCACCACAGATCAGTTATGCTGATGGATTGTTTTATCTTGTTTACACAGATGTCAAAAGTGCAGGCCGTCCGTTTAAAGATGTCCACAATTATTTGATCACTGCATCTGAGATCACAGGTCCTTGGTCCGAACCAATTTATTTAAATAGTAACGGCTTTGATCCTTCTTTGTTCCATGATCTTGAAACGGGAAAAAAATGGCTTGTCAATGAACTATGGGATTATCGTCTGGACACACCGAATAAATCCAGCGGTATCGTATTACAAGAATATGATGCAGAGAAGAAGAAGCTTGATGGTCCCATCTATAAAATATTTGCAGGTACAGAATTAGCGAAAACGGAGGCACCACATTTGTATTTTCGTAACGGGTATTATTATTTGATGACGGCAGAAGGCGGTACAGGAAGAGGACATTCAGTTACAGTTTGCCGAGCAAAGAATATTACTGGTCCTTACGAGCTTGATCCTGGTTTTCCTATGCTGACAGCTAGTGACAAACCTGCTTCTACATTGCAATGTACAGGACATGGGAGCTTAGTACAAACCCCGTCAGGAAGATGGTACATGACATATCTTTGTACCAGACCATTAAACGGTGCGGCTATTTTGGGAAGAGAAACCGCTATTCAAGAAGTGTATTGGACGTCCGACGATTGGTTAAGACTTAAAGATAGCCAGACAACTCCGATGGAAGAAATAATGATTGAGACAAATGAAGAGGTACAACAAGAAAAAGATCATCAGTTTATGGATACATTTGAAGGAGAGCTAAAGAAGAACTGGAATGCCAGACGCATTTTGCCAAATGCTGATTGGTGTGATACAAAATGTAGACCAGGTTTTTTACGTCTGATTTCCGGTGAATCTCTTCAATCTACCTTCGAACATCATTTGTTAGCTATTCGGCAAACGGATTTTACTTTTGATGCGGAGACAGCATTTGAATACATGCCTAATAATTTTAATCAGATGGCTGGACTGGTACTGTACTTAAATGAATCCAATTATATTTATTGTTATGTTACTTGGAATGAGGACAAGGGAAAATGCCTACGTATGATAGAATCAGAAAACGGAGTAGCACAAATAGAAGATTGGACGATTCCACTCACAGAAAAGAAGACTTTTTTGAAAGTCACTGTAAAGAAAGAGACAGCACAGTTTCATTTGAAAGACGTATCAACTGAAGAATGGAAGAAAGTAGGTCCGCAAAAAAACATGTGTATACTCTCAGGAGGGTTTACTGGAAATTTTATCGGGATAGCAGTGCATGATCTAAATAAAAAAAGAGGAAGTTATGCTGATTTTGAGTTTTTCAAGTATGATGGAAAAGATCAGCTGTAATTTAATTCTTTAATAAATGAGGTTCACTAACTTATTTTCACTAGTTAGTGAATTTTTTTGTTTGTATATATTGTTATGTAAAAAAAGTTATCAATCTTATGCATCAATGTTTTTAGATTATTTTTTGTTTTTTATCTGTCAAGATAATGCAATAAAAAGCCAACATTGTGAATATAAAAACAAGAAAAAAAGAGTTATAATTTTGAAAACGTTTACTAGAAGAGGTAGGAGGAATTCAAATGCTTTCACAAAATGCTGTTACAGCAAATACAGTAAAAAAAGAAAAAAAGGAATTTGGGATTTCCGATAAGATAGGCTACATGTTCGGTGATCTAGGTAACTGTTTTATTTTAGGTTTAGTCAATAGTTTCTTGATGATTTATTATACGAATGTTCTTGGCGTTTCAGGGGCAATCGTAGGTACGTTATTCTTGATTTCGAGAATTTTGGATGCGTTTGCTGATGTGATGGTTGGAAGATTATGTGATGTCTCAGAGTTAACAGAAGCTGGCCGATTTATTCCTTGGATCAGAAAAATGAAGTATCCATTTTGCTTAGTAACTGTCATTTTGTTTTTGCCATTCGTCCAACATCTTCCAATGACGGTGAAGATTGCTTATATTTTTGTTTCATACATTGTTTATGGGATTTTTCTCTCAACGATCAATATCCCGTATGGAGCAATGGCAGCAGCAATTAGCTCAAATCCTAATGACCGCACCTCGTTGTCCACTTTCCGAAGCATTGGTTCTGCGATTGGCGGATCAACTACAGGATTCTTCATTCCGATTTTAATGTATACCCATAACAAGAGTGGACAACAAGTCGTTTCAGGGAATCATTTCTTTTGGATTTCAATCGGATGTGCTGCAATAGCATTTGTCGCATATATGTTAACTTGTAAATTGACTACTGAAAGAGTAAGAGTTGTCAAAAACGAAAAAGTATCTGCTTCTCAGTTGGTAAAAGGTTTGTTAGCTAATCGAGCACTGATTATTTTAGTCATTGTTGACATTTTCATTGTGATCAATCAGATTTTAGCTGGGACGAATATGACTTATTTATTCAATGATTACTTCCATAATAAACAAGCAATGTCTGTTGCTCTTTTATTTACTTACGGAACAGTAGTAGTTTTAGCACCATTTGCTACAAAGCTGACAAAATTATTTGGTAAAAAGGAAGCAAGCGTATTTGCGTTACTTGCTTCTTCATGTATGTACTTGCTGATGTATTTCCTTCATATAACAAATGCATGGGTATATCTGATTCTTTTATTTATCGCTACTTTAGGATCTGGTTTATTCAATTTGATGGTCTGGGCATTCATTACTGACGTGATTGATTATCATCAATATAAGACAGGCTTAAGAGAAGATGGAACAGTATATGGAGTAAATTCTTTTGCGAGAAAAGTAGGACAAGCATGTGCAGGAGCGGTAGGCGGATTTATGCTGGCACTCATTGGTTACCAATCGTCTACAACAGGTGGAGCCATCCAATCAGTTTTAGTACAAGAAAGGATTTATACGATGGCAAACTTGTTACCAGCATTCTGCTTATTTGTATCCGCAATCATTTTGCTAGTAGGTTACCCACTGAATCGTTCAAAAACTGTATTTATTGGTGAAGAATTGAAAAAAATCAATGAAAGATAGGGAGAAACGTATTGCGGACAAAAAAAGGGATTATCAATGCTTTGAACTTTAAAACAAACGACACTCAACAAGATGATACAATAATACTGCAAAAAGCAATCGATCAAGGTGCGAAAGAACACTTACCTGTATTTATTCCAAAAGGCATTTATTTAGTCGGAGCCCTTTTTTTAAAAGATAAGAGTCATCTTATCTTTGAAGAAGGTGCAGTCCTCAAGGGGAGAACAGATATCGAAGCATTTCCAGAAATCGATACACGAGTAGCCGGCGTAGAAATGAAATGGCCAGCAGCGATTTTGAATGTTCTCTCGGCGAAAGATATTCTTATAGAAGGAAAAGGAATAATCGACGGTCAAGGAGACCATTGGTGGGAGCTGTATTGGGGAAAAGATCAAAAAAGCGGGACAAGAGCTGAATACGATCAAAAGGGACTTCGTTGGATTGCGGATTATGCTATTAAACGTCCACGCGCTTGTTTACTGTATCATGCAGAACATGTTGTTGTTCGTGATTTGATTTTTCAGAAATCAGGTTTTTGGAACTTGCAAATCACTTATTCTAACGATGTATTAGTAGAAAAAGTAATCATCCGCAACAATGATGGACCAAGTACAGATGGGATTGATATTGATTCTTCAACAAATGTGCGTATCTATGAATGTGATTTGGCCTGTGGTGATGATTGTATTGCTATTAAGTCTGGCAGAGATGGCAATGGTGCAAGAGTCAATCGAAAATCATCAAGAATCGAGGTTGCTAGATGTAAAATCCGTTCAGGATACGGTGTAACTATTGGTAGCGAAGTTAGTGCTGGAGTTAGTGACGTATATATTCACGATATCGATTTTTTTCAGTCAGACTGTGGTATTCGAATGAAATCTTCAAAAGAAAGAGGGGGAGTGATCGAAAATATCAGGGTAGAAAATCTGAATATGATTGATGTACAATTTCCTTTTTCTTGGATAATGGACTGGCATAATGAATACAATAGAAAAAATAGCAATGACCTTGCTCAAATGCCAGAAAGTTGGCAAGCAGTGGCTGAAGAAATACCTGAATCAAAGCAAATGACGAAAGTCAAAGACATACACATCAAAAACGTACAGGCATGCCTTTCTCCAGGTTACTCACTTCCTTCCCGAGCTTTTGATTTAGTAGCATTTCCTGAAAAGCCTATAGAAGATGTCTGCTTTTCTCATTGCCAAATAACTGCAAAAGAATTCGGGCGAATCGAAGCAGTACAAAACTTATGTTTCAAAAGCTGTGATTTATCTATAGAAACTGGCAATACAGCTGCAAACAATACTTTTGACAATCGTTGAAATTATAATAAGGTCAAGCTTAAATAATATTTTAGCTTGACCTTTATTTTTTTTAATGATATATTAAACAACGTTGTCGCGCTTCATTGAAACATTTTATGTAAATTCCAAAAAAGAGTTGACACATGTTTTTAGACGTGATAAGATAACTAAGTCGTTAAAAAAGAACCACTTGCGAAGCTTGATTCTATCGAAAAAAACTTCAAAAAAGTTCTTGACAAATAACAAATGATAAGTTATGATAAATGAGTTGCTGAAAGATTTCGAAAAACGAAATCAAAAAAAACTTTTAAAAAAGAGTTGACAATCGCTTGTCTCTCTGATATGATATAAAAGTTGCTACGGCAGCCAAAAATGAATCGGGAAATACTCTCGATGAAGTAGACCTTTGAAAACTGAACAAAGTAAGACAAACCAAATGTGTAGGGCGTCTTGATTCAATTCAAGACAACAAACATTTTTAACAAGCAAGCAATATGCTAGCAAACAAATTGAGCTTA
>NZ_JAPRGK010000013.1:0-61285 GCF_035726465.1 Enterococcus sp. E4-150
AAAAATTTCTAAACAGAAGCCATAAAGGTTTTCAACAGGTAACCGATACATTAGTTTCAATGTTTACTGAGTAACTAATTATTTTGCAGGAGGACAATTTATTTACACAAAATTATTGACGCTCCCTTGAAAATACCTATGAAAATTAAGGAAATAAAAATGAAATCGATTAATTGTTATCTTATTAATGTTTTATTTACTTTTTAATCGTAAATTGCCCTAGTCAAGAAAACAGTTTGTGGTATGATTATATAGGGAAAACTTGTTTACAAATATTTCTGTGAATATATTAGTTTAATTATGTTTTTTAAAATAAAAAGCTGTCATTTTTATGTAAGTGAATTATATCTTAATTTATCTATCATCAATACTTAGGAGTGAATCTATGGAAAAGCCATTCGTCAAGTCATTGACTGCTGTGGCGGTAGGTGCAGGTGCTATTGCGATCTGTTTGTTTGGATACCACATCAATAATCAGCGGCAACATCAGCAACGGATCAATTATGCAGAATCTGCCATCACCAATCAAAAAGACACCTTGACTTCTTTATCAAAAGAAGTAGACAAGCTGTATAGTACAAAAGAAAAAATTTTTCTAAACCCTGAAATAACAGAAGAAACAATCACAAGTTTGTCCAATAAGCTATCCTCTGTCAAACTTTCAGCAGATGATTACGACATCAAAGAATCAGAATTGCCTAAAGAAGCTGTTGCAATCCAAGATGAGAAGAAAGCAATCGTGACACAGTTAGATAGTGCAGAATCAAAACTGAAGATTCAGACAGCTGTCAACGATTTATTTACTAAAAATGTATCAAACTGGCAGCAAGCTGTAGACGATGTCATCATCAAAGAAAAGGTGACAAGTGCAGATGTCGCTCGTGTACGTGAAAATATGAGCTTTTTTAAAGATAGTCCTTGGGAAACAGTTGTTATGCAATATCTAGGATTCGCTGATACTCAGATCGCGCAAGTCACGCAACTAGATCAGTTATTCGATACGATGTTGAAGGATGGTCAAGTGACTGCCACCGCTACTTACGATCAATATTTGACGGCGCTCAGTCAAATAGAGCAGATCCGGAATGAAAAAATAAGCGCAGCATACGCAACAAAAGCACAAACTGTTGCTCAGCAAATGGGCTATAGCAATATAAGCTATTGACAGTTAAAACGTTGATTCAAGCAAGGTTAGCAAACGGAGGAAACTATGGCAAGACGAAGAAGAAAATCAAGAGGGAAAAAAATATTTCTGATTATTTTAGCAGTTCTTATCGTATTAGTATTAGCAATTGTAGGAGTAGGAGCAAAATTATATCTGGATCTCTCACATTCTATTGAGAAAACTTACGAATCAGTGGAACGAACCCAAGGAGAACGAACGAAACCAGTTGATCTGGACAAACAAGAATCTTTCTCTGTTCTATTGATGGGCATTGATACTGGAGATTTAGGTCGGGTCGATCAAGGAAGATCAGATACGATGATGGTTGCCACAGTCAGTCCTGAAGACAAACAGACAACGATCGTCAGCATTCCTCGAGATACGTATGTCGACATCGTAGGTCGTGACACAAAAGACAAGATCAACCACGCTTACGCATTCGGCGGAGCTGCCATGGCGATGGATACTGTACAAAAATATGTAGACATCCCAATCGATCACTATGTCTCTATCAACATGAAAGGGCTAAAAGAACTCGTTGATGCAGTTGGTGGTATCGAAGTCAATAATGACCTCACTTTCTCACAAGATGGCTATGACTTTACAATCGGTAAAATTACTTTGAACGGGGATCAGGCATTATCTTATTCTCGTATGCGTTATGAAGATCCAAACGGTGACTATGGTAGACAAGAGCGTCAAAGAAAGATCGTAGAAGGTGTAGCGAAAAAAGTATTGAGTCTAAACGGTGTCAGCAACTATCAATCCGTTTTGAATGCTCTAGAGTCGAATATGAAAACAGACATGAGCTTTGATGAAATGAAAAAAATTGCTTTAGATTATCGGGAGGCATTTGGTACGATCAAGCAAGATCAGCTGCAAGGAGAAGGCTTCATGCAAGATAATATCTCCTATCAAAAAGTCAGTGATCAAGAACTTGATCGTGTAAAAAAAGAATTAAAAGATCAAATGAATCTAGAGAATAAATAGGAAAGTGGAGAAAAAATGGAAGAGACAATCAGCTTGAAAGAAATTTTTGAAACATTACGCAAACACTTGGTAACAATCATCATCTCAATGTTTGCTGGCTTGGCCATCTCAGGAATCGTGACGTTTTTCATCTTGACACCAAAATACAGTTCACAAGCACAATTGATCGTGACACTGCCACAATCAGACACAGCGAATGTCAATGATGTCAATACGAACCTGCAAATGATCAATACGTATAAAGATATGATCGTTAGTGATCTAGTATTAAATGAAGTCAAAGATCGTCTAGAAACAGAAGACAATGTGAAAATGACTGCTGGACAAATCAAAGATGCGATCTCCGTCAATCAGTCACAAAATTCACAAATGTTCTCGATCCAGGCAATAAGCACGAATGCAGTGACTGCTCAACAGATCGCTAATACAACTTCACAAGTTTTCCAAGAGAACGCAAAAGACGTGATGAATGTCGATAAAATCTCGATTATTTCAGGTGCAGTTGCCAATACGACACCTGTTTCGCCAAATAATAAATTGAATCTAGTGATTGGCTTAGTGTTAGGAATGATGGTAGGCGTAGGTTTGGCATTCTTATTCGAATTACTTGATCGGACAGTGAAAGATGAAAAATATGTGACGGATACATTAGGATTCCCAATCTTAGGAACAGTTCCAGAAATGTCAGCGAAAGAATTGAACGCTGGTATCCGTAAAAAAGGAACAGCTCCTGCACGACCAAAAGCTACAAACGATAAAACAGCCCCATCACGCAGAAGCCGCTCAAGAGTCTAGGAGGAAGAAAAATGGCACGAACACAGAAACAAAAAGCAACACAAACTCATGCAGTCAGTTTGATCACATTAACAAACCCATCTTCACCAATCGCCGAACAATATCGTACGATCCGGACGAATATCCAGTTTGCTTCCGCAGCTGGTCAGCAAATCAAAACGATTGTCGTGACTTCATCAGGTCCTGGAGAAGGAAAATCCACCACTGCAGCAAACATTGCAGTCGTGTTTGCTAAATCCGGTCAACGAGTTCTACTAGTCGATGCAGATTTACGTAAACCCGTCGTCTATAAGACATTCCAGCTGAACAATGCCAGTGGATTAAGTACAGCACTTAGTTCATCAGAAAGTGTAGCAGATGTGATCCAACGAACGCCAGTCGAAAACTTGTCGATTTTGCCTAGTGGACCTAAGCCACCCAACCCATCAGAATTGTTAAGCTCGCCAAGAATGGATCAGGTTCTAGCCGAAGCAAGACAGTTATTTGACGTGGTGATATTCGATATGCCACCAGTAGTAGCCGTAACAGATGCACAGATCATGTCTTCAAAAACGGATGGCACTTTATTGGTCGTACGTGAAAATACGTCACGTAAAGAATCCTTGACTAAAGCAAAAGAACTGCTGGAGATGGTACAAGCACGAGTCTTAGGTGTTGTGTACAACGGAGCAGAACATAGCAAAGATGCTGGTTATTACTACGGAAATTAAGGAATAAGAAGAGAGGAGACAAGAGAAATGATCGATCTACATTGCCATATCCTACCAGGAATCGATGACGGGGCAGAAAACTTAGAAGCAAGTATTGCAATGGCTGAAAAAGCGATTCAGCAAGGCATCACGCATATTTTATGCACACCACACCACAATAATGGAAAATACAGCAATGAAAAATCACAAGTCATTTCTCTAGTCGCTTCGTTACAAGCCGAATTAGAGAAAAGACAGTTGCCTTTGACGTTATTGGAAGGACAAGAAGTACGTATTACCGGAACGCTCATCGAAGACATCCATCGAGATGAAATATTATTTACAGATTTAGATGATACATATCTTCTGATCGAATTTCCGACACTGGAAGTGCCGTTATATGCAGAACGGCTTTTTTTTGAGTTGTTAGAACTAGGAAAGACACCAGTGATCGTCCATCCAGAACGTAACGCGCATTTTCGCGAAGACCCAAATCATTTGCTTCCGTTCCTAGATATGGGATGTTTGGCCCAACTCACTGCGCCAAGTTATGTTGGGGTATTTGGCAAAGACATCCAGAAAACAGCCAAAACGATGGTCAAACATAATCTTGTGCAGATGGCTGCTTCTGATGCCCATGGGGTCTCTAAGCGCACCTTTTACTTAAAAGAGTGCTATAAGCAGATTGGCAAGGACTTTGGTAAGGAAAAAGTAGTACAGATGAAACAAGTCGCAAAGGATCTGATCAACGGGGATGAAATCAGTTATCCAGTCTATGAAGAGGTAAAAAAGAAGAAGTTTGGTTTATTTTAGGGGGAATGTAGGGTGTTTGTATTAACAAGAAGAAGAAAAATTGCCACATTGGTTGTTGTGGACAGCTTGTTATTAATCGCTGCAAATATTGCAGCAGCTAAATTCATGAAGCCGTTTGTATCTATACCAATGGACCTTATTTTAATCTCTATCGGTTTGTCGATTGGTTTTTATTTATTTTATGGTAGTTTATTTAAAGTTTTCACTCGAATCAATCGCTATACAAATTTAAGAGAGATCATTGCAATTTTTAGTTCACTATCTGCAAGTGCTGCCTCAAGTATCCTCATACTGCTGTTCATTAATCGGCGATACAGTTTACGGTTAGTTATCTTTGCTTATCTGCTTTCGCTCTTATTGATCATCGGTAGCCGATTGATCTGGCGTATCTACATCGAAACAAAAAATATGAGATATGTATCAGCAGATTCTGCTAAAAATACCTTGATCGTTGGTGCTGGCGAAGGCGGGCGTATTTTATACAACAGCTTTCTTGGATCCAAAACGGCTCAAGATATCCATGTTGTCGGGTTTGTAGATGATGATCCGAATAAAAGAAATACGTATCTTTCAGGAAAAAAAGTATTAGGTGCATTAAAAGATATTCCGGAATTGATTGAAAAATATGACATTCAAATGGTAACGATCGCTATCCCTTCCTTATCAAGAAAAAAATTACGAAGAATCTTCGAGTTAGTCGAATCCGCTCATGTGAAAGTCAACACGATGCCTTCTATAGAAGAACTTGCTTCAGGAAAAATTAGCGTATCAAAATTAAAAACAATTGACGTAGTGGATTTACTGGGAAGAGATGAGGTAAAGCTGGATATTGAATCCATCAAAGATCAGATCACAGACAAAGTCATTCTTGTCACCGGCGCAGGAGGATCGATCGGTTCAGAAATCTGTCGGCAAATCATTCAATTCAATCCTGCAAAACTATTGCTTTTAGGACATGGGGAGAACTCGATCTACTTGATTGACCGTGAGTTACGCACGCATCATCAAAATTGTCCTACAGAAATCGTACCGATCATCGCAGATATCCAAGATCGCGAGAAAATCAATGAGATCATGGAACAATATCATCCAGATATCGTCTACCATGCAGCTGCTCATAAGCATGTACCACTGATGGAATATAATCCAAAAGAAGCAGTCAAAAACAATATTTTCGGTACAAAAAATGTAGCAGAAGCAGCTAAAGCAGCAAAAGTGAAAAACTTCGTCATGGTATCGACAGATAAAGCTAACAATCCTCCAAACGTCATGGGTTCAACAAAACGAATCGCTGAAATGATCGTGACTGGATTGAATGAAGAAGGCTGTACGAAATTCTCAGCTGTCAGATTTGGGAATGTCCTTGGTTCTCGCGGTAGTGTGATTCCAGTATTCAGAGAACAAATTGCTCAAGGTGGTCCAATCACTGTAACAGACTTTCGTATGACCCGATACTTCATGACGATTCCTGAAGCGAGTCGTTTAGTTATTCAATCTGGCGCATTAGCAAAAGGTGGCGAAATTTTTATTCTAGATATGAGTGAACCAGTGAAGATTGTAGACCTAGCCAAAAACATGATCCGATTGAGCGGGTATAGCGAAGACGAAATCGAAATCATTGAAACAGGTATCCGTCCAGGGGAAAAACTATATGAAGAACTATTGTTGGATAAGGAAAGAAATGATGAAGCAGTTTATGAGAAAATCTTTGTAGGAAACATCAAAGGTTACTCAATACAAAAAGTGATGGATTTTGTTAAGAGCCTGCCACAAGACGATGAACAATTGGCTAAAGATATTGTCACTTTTGCAAATGCTTCGAATAAATAGGGGGAAAATATAAATGAATAAATTAGAAAAACGTCAGATACCATTTTCACCGCCAGATATTACTGATTTAGAAATAAAAAACGTTGTAGAAGTATTAAAATCTGGATGGATAACTACGGGACCAAAGACAAAAGAATTAGAAAAAAAAATTACAAAGTGGTTAGGAACTTCTAAAGTAGTTTGTTTAAATTCACAAACTGCTGCTGCAGAAACAGGGTTACGTTTGCTGGGAATAGGAGAAAATGATGAGGTTATCGTCCCAGCTTATACTTATTCTGCCAGTGCATCGGTTGTATGCCACATAGGCGCGAACCTAGTTTTAATAGACTGTCAACAAGATTCTTTGGAGATGGATTACGATGCATTAGAAGCAGCAATTACGGAGAAGACAAAAGTGATTATTCCTGTTGATCTTGGTGGTATACCTTGTGACTACGACCGTATTTTTGAGATTGTGGAGAAAAAAAGAAATTTATTTCAACCTAGTAATGAGATTCAGAAAGCTTATGGTCGTATAATTGTTATGGCAGATTCTGCTCATGCATTTGGAGCTAATTGGCATGATCAGATGGTTGGTAATGTTGCTGACTTGACAACATTTTCATTTCATGCTGTTAAGAATTTTACAACTGCAGAAGGTGGAGCTTTAGTATGGAAAGAGCACGACAAACTAGATAATGAGGCAATGTATCATCAGTGCCAGCTGCTTTCTTTGCATGGACAGTCAAAAGATGCACTTACTAAAACGCAGTTGGGTGCATGGGAGTATGATATTGTGGGTCCATGGTATAAATGTAATATGACTGATGTTACTGCATCAATTGGGTTGGCACAATTTGAACGCTATCCTAATATTCTGAAAAGAAGAAAGAATATAATTAAGAGGTATGATGAAGCCTTTCAACAACTAGGAATTGAAGTTCTTATGCATTATACAGATGATTATAGTTCTTCAGGCCATTTATATATTACTAGAGTACCTAACATTAGTTCTGAGCAAAGAAATGAAATAATTATAAAAATGGCAGAACAAGGGATTGCTTGCAACGTTCACTATAAACCACTTCCAATGTTTACAGCATATAAAAATATGGGGTTTGATATTAATAACTATCCTAATGCCTATGCTCATTTTGTAAATGAGATTACATTACCATTGCACACGAAACTTACAGATGAAGAAGTAGAATACGTAATTAATAACTATAGTAAGATTGTAAAGGATTTGGTTGGATGATAGGAGAGGCAAAATGAGAAAGTGGGAAGATTTGCCAAAAGAAATGCAGAATGATGAAATACGGTATTATTATGATATCCTCAGTAAAAAAAAATTCAGCTTAGTGGTAAAAAGAGTATTTGATATTTTAGTGTCTGCAACTTTGTTACTGACACTTTCATGGTTATTTTTTATTCTTGCAATAGTGATAAAAATTGATTCTCCTGGACCTGTATTTTATAGACAAGAACGTATTACTCGTTATGGAAAAAAATTTAAAATTTATAAGTTTCGTACTATGGTAATAAATGCAGATAAAGATGGCACTCTTGTTACTGTGAAAAATGATGATCGTATTACAAGAGTAGGAAAGGTAATCCGTAAATATAGATTAGATGAAATTAGTCAGCTAATTAACGTTTTGGTCGGAGATATGTCTTTTGTAGGAACCAGACCAGAAGTTGGAAAATATGTAAAGTCGTATTCACCATTAATGTTAGCCACATTATTATTACCAGCCGGGATTACATCAGAAACTAGTATTTTATACAAAGATGAAGATAAATTGTTGCATGATAAAAATAACATCGACAAAACTTATATAGAAAAAATTCTTCCCAGTAAAATGTATTACAATTTGAAAAGTATCAGTGAATTTAGTTGTATGAATGATTTGAAAATAATGTGTAAAACTATTTTTGTTATATTTGGTAAAGAATATCAAGCCGACTTAGAAGGTGAACGAGAGTTTATTAATCAGATAAAATGAATGGAGGATAAGAGTTTTGGTGATTGAAGAGATAAAAAGTTCGGATAAAGAGTTAATTAATTCGATTGTCGATATTCATATGAGAACATTTACAAATTTTTTTTTGACTTTTATGGGAAAAAAGTTTTTGGAATTGATGTATCGTTCTTACACAGAATATAATGATTCTGGTATATTGGTTGCTATTAAAAATGATAAGCCAATAGGATTTCTTGCATATTCTGGAGATATGAGTGGTTTATACAAGTATATGATAAAGAAAAGAATAATACCGTTTGGATTTTATAGTTGTGTAGCCTTTATAAAGAAACCCAATATCCTTATGAGGCTTTTTAGAGCTTTTCTAAAACCAAGCGAAACAAAACGTGATGAAAATTATGTGGAATTAGCATCTATTGGAGTTAATCCGAAAGAGAAATCGATAGGAGTAGGTTCCATGCTTATAGATAACTTAAAGAGTAGAATTGATTTTTCAAAATATGAATATATTGCACTAGAAACAGATGCATTAAATAATGATGTTGTGAATAATTTTTATAAAAAGAATGAGTTTATTTTAGAACGTAAATATTCTACTAATGAAGGAAGAATTATGAATGAATATCGATATTACGGGAGGTGAAACTATGAAAAAAAATAATAAGAGAGCTGTTATTATAAGTTTTTACAGATGGTGGTACAGTAGACAAGTGTATTTTGCAAATTGGTTGAATAGCAATGGATATGATGTAGATTATTATACTGCTGATTTTGATCATATCAGTAAAGAATATAACATGGGAGAGAAATTACCTGATATCGGACACTATATACATGTTCCAGCTTATAAAAAGAATATTTCAATTAATAGAATTATATCAAATATGGTATTTGCAAAAAAAATTTTGAATAAACTAAAAAAAAATAAACCAGACGTAGTAATATGTTTGATCCCCTCTAATTTCCTTGGTGTGGCTATTAAAAGTTATAGAAAAATAAACCCTAAGGCAACAATTATAATTGATGTTTTGGATATGTGGCCAGAATCGTTACCTATAACAAAACAAAGAGTTATTTTAAAACCTATAATGAGTGTATGGAAAAAAATGCGAACGAGAGCATTACTTTCCTCAGATGGAATTATTTATGAATGCAATTTATTTAAAAATGAAATCGAAGAAAGTATAAATTTAAAAAATTCAGATGTCCTTTATTTACAGAAAGGGAAAAGAAAGTATAACGTGGAACGAAAGCTTCTGAATGAAATCAATTTTGCATATGTGGGTTCTATCAATAGTATCATCGATATTGATAGAATGATAGATTTATTAGATAAAGTAAATAGAAAAAAAAATATTAATTTGGTTATTATAGGTTGTGGTGATCATGAACAGTACTTCATTTCGTTGGCTAAAGAAAAAAAAATAAATGTAAAATTTTATGGTCCAATATTTGACGATGATTTAAAACATCAGATTTTAAGTAGATGTCATTTTGGACTGAATGTCATGAAGAACACCTTGAAAATAGGTTTGACAACAAAATCAATGGATTATTTATGTGAAGGATTACCACTGATTAATTCGGTTGGTTCGGATACTATGGAATTAGTAAAATATTATAATGCGGGGTTAAACTTGAATGAATTAGGGGATGATAACTGTATAGAAAAACTATGTAACATGAATAACTATGAATATGAAAATTTGATGGATGGAGCAAAAAAAATGTTTGATAATAATTTTTCTGCTGAAATTTATGAAAAAAATGTCGATAATATATTGAAGAAAATAATTTGATTTTTATAGATAATTTAGAGAAGGAAAAAGGGGATCATAGCATGAATTATAGATGTGCAGGTATTGTGACATACCAACCAAATATTAGTAGATTAAAAAATAATATAGATGCATTAGTTGAACAGGTTGATATGATCATAATTATAGATAATGGATCTTCAAATCAAAACGAGCTTAGAAATATTCTGGGAAGTTATATTAAGGTTAGCGTTATATTTAATACTAGTAATATAGGCATTGCCAGTGCACTAAATCAAATATGCACAATCGCTAGAGAAAACAGATATGACTGGTGCTTGTTAATGGATCAGGATAGTATCTGTTCCGATAATCTTATTAAAGCGTATTCTAATTATATTAATGACAATGATATTGCTATTTTGGCTCCATATATAGTAGACGAATTTAAAATAACGCTAAATCAGTACAAAAAATTGAAGTTACCTGAAAAATCACTCTGTGCTTATGCAATAACTTCTGGATCATTCATAAATATAAAAATTTGGAATGATTTAGATGGATTTATTGATAATATGTTTATTGATGGAGTAGATTCTGAATATAGTTATAGAGTCAGAGAACAAGGATATAAGATTTATCGTATTAATAGTTGTTATATTCTTCATCAACAAGGAAATAAAACAGAAAAAACTCATATTTATCGTATATATAGAGATTTGGCTGGAAATATGTCAATAAAACCTGCCTTTAGATTTAATTATTCAAAGGTAAGATGGTATTATATGGCAAGAAACAATCTAGCTATTATTCGAAAATACAGAGGGCTCAATGGTAGTTTTATACCTTTGATGAGCTACATTCTCAGATTCCTATCAGTAATAATTATAGAACGTGATAAAAAGATGGTGTCTAATGCAATCTTTAAAGGAATAAAAGATGGTTTACATTACTCTTTTCCTGAAACAAAAAATTATAGATCATAATAAAGTATTTTTACTATTTTTTATTTTAAATTTTGATAAGGGGTAAATATAATTGAAGATATGTTTTATTGCACATTTAAATGATTTGTCCGGAGCAAATAGATCTTTAGTTGATCTGATTTTCCAACTACGGAATGACAATGAAATTACAGTAATCATTCCTAGAAAGGGAGAGTTATCGGAATTTTTAGAAAAAAATGGTATCCCTTTTAAAACCATACTATCTGGAATGTGGGTGTACTCAAATACTGAAAAAAAAATTAAAATAATATCTAAGTTATTAATTAATATACTTGCTGAAGTTAATTTTTTTTCATATTTTTTATTTAATAAATTTGATATTGTTCATTTTAACTCATCTACATATGGATGCGGAGCAAAATCGCTTAGTTTATTGAAACAAAAGTATACTTGGCATATTAGAGAATTAGCAGAAGAAACATTTTCTTTGAAATTTTTTAATAAAAAGAAGTCGTTAAAGTTAATTAATAATTCAGAAAAAGTAATAGTTATTTCTGAATTTATTTCTCAACATATTAAAAATGAAGTAGATATAAATAAGGTTGAAATAATATATAATGGGATCAAAATTCCCTCAAAAAAAGAAATAAATAAGGTTTCTATAAATGGATTATTGTTTGTTGGTGCAATTAATTATGATAAAGGGCAATTGGTTGCATTACAAGCAATGAATTATCTTCTAAAAAAAAATGGAACAGTTCTGCCAATTACTTTTTTGGGAAAAGTTACAAATTTTCATTATATGAAAAGAATTGAGAAGTATATAGATCAAAATGAACTAAACCCTTATGTTACTTTTAAAGGATACAAACAGGATATATCAAGATATAGAACACCAGATAAGATTGTATTAATTTGTTCAGAACAGGAAGCATTTGGACGGGTAACGATTGAAGCTATGGCTAATCAAGAAATAGTGATAGGGAATAATGCAGGTGCTACACCAGAGATTATAATTGATGGTAAATATGGATATCTCTACGATGGAGGGCACATAGATTTAGCTGAAAAAATAGATATGGTTACTAAAAATAAAATTAACGATAAAATGATCAATGAATCATATGAATATGTGGAGAAACATTTTTCAATTAAAAAAACAGCTAATATGATTGAGAGGTTATTTGAAAATATTACAAGAATCAAGAGGTGAGCCTGGTGAACTATTTAATGCTACTAATGTTAACATTATTTTTATTGTTATTGTTTACAATAAATATGAAATTGACTAATAATGATTTAATTAGCCCAAATACAATTATATATATAATGATGCTTTTTTCTATAATTATAGCGGCATTTTTTTATAAAAAAGTCGGATTTATCTTATCTCCTGAAGCAACTTTGATTCTGATATTTTCGGTATTGATATTTTCTATTCCTTGTTTTATGATCCCGCATCAAGTTCGAAATTCCATAGTGTTAAAAAAAACAGAAATTTCGTTTTATGGAAGTAAAATTATAATTTTTTCATTGTTTTTTGTATTGCTTACCACTATCCTTTTATATCGTGAAGTAACTAAAGTTTCTGAATTAATCGGATATGTTAGAGATAGTGAATTACCAATGCTTTATTATTATAGGAATGCTACTCTAAATGGCAGTGAAGCAATTTCTAGTCGAAGTAATATAGTTGGACAAATGACAATTGTATCTTTTGCAATTTCTTATCTAATTATTGTGGATTTTTCGAAAAAATTAGTATTTGGAATAAAATATTTTTCTAAGAAAATTGTTTTTTTAGAACTGATAACAATTTTTGCCTATCTTTTTCAATGCATATTGTCTGGAGGAAGAACACAATTTTTATATTATATAGAGGCATTAATATTTTCTACGCTTTTTTATTTACAAAAAGTAAGAGGGAGGAGTATTGAAACTAAATACTTAAAGAAAATAATGCTCAGTATAATTTTGGTATTTATAAGTTTCTACTTTTTAGGGGGACTTACAGGAAAAACAGCAAGATTAGATTTTGGAAGTACACTTTTTGTTTATTTAGGATCTCCAATTCCAGCGTTTAGTCAATTAGTTCAGAATAATATTAGTTTTGTAAACGAATACTGGGGAAGTAATGTATTTATTGGAATATTTGAGCTTTTGGGTAAATTTGGTTATAAAATAAATGTAGGTCAAGAAGTGGCACCAAATGTTAATGTAGGAAACTTAGTTACTAACATTTATGGATCTTTTGGTCGGATTTATGCCTCATTTGGGTTGATTGGTTTGTTTTTTTATAATTTGTTTTTAGGGATGTTTTATCAAATGATATATGTAAATTTGCAACGGAGAAAAGTAAAACTCGAATTATATTTAGTAATATATTTGATAATATTAAAGTTTTTATTTGACTATTGTATTGAAGAAAGATTTTTTTTATCAGTAATCTCATTAGGAACAGTATTACGAATATTTTATGCAGTATTATTTTATTATTTATTTAATAAATTAGTAGTTAATATATCAAAGAAAGATGAGGTTAAAAAATATTGAGAAATAAGGATACAATTATAGTATATAGGCTAAGAGGGACTGAAAGATGATAGGATTTGAAGTATTGCATTATGAAACCATTAATGAAACAATTCAGTGTGTAGAATCTATATTAAGTAATGTTATTAATCCAGTAATTGTAGTAGTTGATAACGCCTCTTCAAATAACTCAGGAAATGAATTGATAGAGAAATTTAAGAGTTATGATAATGTATTTGTACTAATAAACGAGAAAAATCTTGGATTTGCTAAAGGAAACAATATTGGATACAAGTTTTTGCGAGAAAAATTTGATTTAGATTTTATATGTTGTATTAATAATGATACAAAATTATTAAATAGTAGTTTTGAAAAAAAAATAGAAACTGTATACAAAGAAACAAACTTTGGAGTTTTGGCTCCAGAAGTTATTTTATCTGATGGTTCAATTCAAAGTTTTAATCCTAAGTTATATAGTTTAAATTATTACAATAAGGAATTAGAGAAATGGAAAAAGTGTATAACATATAAAAAATATGCAGATGAACAAGGTTTTTTGTTCAAAACTATAAATAGATTTCCCAAATTTATGCTAAAAATCAGGAGAATAAAACAAAATTTAATTAAACCTTATCCATCCGAACTGAAAGATGTAGTTTTACATGGTTGTTTTTTAGTTTTTTCTAAAGATTATATAAATATTTTCCAAGAAGCTTTTAATAGTAATACTTTTATGTATAGAGAGGAAGAATTGCTCTTTATAAGAGTTAAACGAGCTGGACTAACTACTATATATAGTAATAATATAAAAATTTTGCACTTAGAAGATGCAGCAACTAATTTTTTGTTTGCAGATAGAGAAAGTAAATATAGTTTTCAAAGGAAAAATCAAATCCAATCTTTAAATATTCTTTTGGAAGAGATTAATAATATAAAATAAACTTTTTGTGTTGTTAGGCTTAAAATAAAGAATTACAGGAAGAGGAATAATATGAACCGTTCTATAAAAAAAAATGTAATACTAAATGTAATAAGACAAGGGTGTTCAATAGTTTTTCCATTAATAATTTTTCCTTATATCTCTAGAGTGTTAGGACCTGAAAATTACGGAAAATACAGTTTTATTTTGTCAATTGTAAATTATTTCACCTTATTTGCTATGTTGGGTATAAACACATACGCTATTAGGGAAGGAGCTAGAATAAGAAATAACAAAGACTATTTAAATAAATTTGCAAGTGAAATAACAACGATAAATTTTATCTCAATGGTAATATCAATCATTGTTTTAGGGATTCTGACAATTATATATAGTAAATTATATGAATACAAGGAGCTATTGCTAATTTTATCATTTATAATTCCTTGTACAATGTTAGGAAGAGATTGGATTAATAATATATTTGAGGATTTTTTATATATTACTGTAAGATATGTACTGCTACAATTACTTGGAATAATTGCAATATTTATATTTGTACGCAATAGTAATGATTACATAATATATTCTCTAATTTATATGATTAGTATCTCTTTTGGATATATAATTAATCTTTTTTATACCCAGAGATATATAAAATTTAGATTTACGAATAAGATTAATTTAAAAGAACACTTAAAACCAATTAGTATTCTTTTTGTAGGACAGTTAGCGACTACTATATATATACAATCAGATATAACTATGTTAGGAATCATGAAAACTGAATATGATGTGGGTATATACACAGTGGCATCAAAAATTTATACAATTATTAAAGGATTGTTGAGTGCTATAGTGAATGTTATTATACCTAGAATGGGATATTATTTAGGACAAGGTGATAAATATAATTATAATTTGATAATAAACAAATTGTTCACATATTTATTTTCATTGGTATTCCCATTAATGGTTGGTTTAATTTGCATGAGTAAAGAAATTTTGATGTTAGTTGGAGGAGAACAATACTTGAAAGGAGCATTAGCGCTAGAAATTTTAGGAATTGCACTTGTATTTGCTGTTATATCAGGATTTTGGTGTAATGCTATCTTAATCACCAATCGACAAGAAAAATCTTTTCTTATTATTACCGTTTTTTCAGCAATGATAAATATAGGATTAAATATATTACTGATACCTTCTTACAGTATTGTTGGAGCAGCAATAACAACATTAATATCAGAAGTGATTGTTACAGTTTTATCAATAATAAAAGGGAGAAATTACTGTGATATTAGTATAAAGAGAAAAAATATTTTTTCTGTTTTTATAGGAACTATTTTAATATGTTTAGTATGTATATTTTCTAAATTTATAATTTATAATTATATCATAAGACTAATAGTTTCAATTTTAGTATCAATAATAATTTATTATATTGTTCTGCGAATAATGAAAAATGATTTGGCAATTAAAAAATAATGGATCTATTTTTAATTAGTGTTATTCGTTAAATGATATTGGTGAATAAAAAGGGACATCTTATCTGTTCATTTTATTATTGTCTTTAAACATAGTTAAAATCGCAAAGCGAGTAAAATATTAACTTACTTGCTATACAAGTGGAAAATGGCAAATTAAACCCGTATAAACTGATTGTGTAATACGCTGTATTCATATCAAAATGTAAAAGAAAAATTATTTATAGTCAATATCGAGTAAGTAATGAAATTCTTATCAAGAAGTTATGTTAAATATAAAGAGATAGAAATATTAGAAGAAAACGTTATGTCAGAACAGGTCTGTCTATAACTGAGTATTCCAATTATATAACCATCTAAGATGGATGTATAATTTATAAGGAAAAACTGATGGATGATTTTTGATAAGCATGTAAATATGAGTTTGGAAATCGACATTTTTGGGTAGAAGTATATTATGCGAATACAGTTGGATTGAATGAATCGACCACAAAAAATATGTTCAAGAACAAGAAAAACATGAAATCGTACTAGATAAACTGAGTATCAGAGAAAACGAGGAGCTTTTTAAGCGAGAGTAAGTAAAACCTACTACGTTTTTAAAGGTGTTGAAACGTAGCAAGGAGCAATAGGGATTGAACAAGAAATGAGAAAGCAAGCGTCATTAGGCGCTTGCCAAAAATAGAGGGGTTATAGTCCTTGTTCAATTTACCCTTTAGAAAGGGGGATGATTAATCCCGCTGAAATAAATCTCTAGTGTATACTTTTTCTTTTACATCATTAAGAATACTATCATATCGATTAGCAATAATACTATGACTTATGCTTTTAAATTTTTCTAAATCATTTATTACTTTTGAACCAAAAAATGTACTACCATCTTTAAGTGTTGGCTCGTAAATTATCACAGTGGCTCCCTTTGCCTTGATTCTTTTCATAATACCTTGAATAGAAGATTGACGGAAGTTATCCGAATTACTTTTCATTGTAAGCCTATAGACTCCAATAATCACTTCTTTTTCTAGAGACAAATCGAAAGTATTGTCATCATCGTAAGAATAATATCCAGTTTTTTGAAGCACGCGGTCTGCTATAAAATCTTTTCTTGTTCGGTTACTATCGACAATTGCACTCATCATATTTTGAGGTATATCGTTATAGTTAGTTAGAAGTTGCTTTGTGTCTTTTGGTAAACAATAGCCACCGTATCCAAAAGAGGGATTATTGTAATGAGTGCCAATTCTTGGATCGAGACATACTCCATTGATAATATCTTTGGTATTTAATTCTTTCATTTCTGCATAAGTATCAAGTTCATTGAAGTAAGATACTCGAAGTGCAAGGTAAGTATTAGCGAATAATTTCACTGCTTCAGCTTCTGTGAATCCCATGAAAAGAGTTTCGATATCTTTTTTGATTGCTCCTCCTTGAAGTAAATCTGCAAAAGTTTGAGAGGCTTCTAGTAAAGTTTTGTCATTTTGGTCCGTGCCAACAATAATTCGCGAAGGGTATAGATTGTCATATAATGCCTTAGATTCTCTTAGAAATTCTGGGCTGAATAGAATATTTTTAGTATTGTATTTTTTACGAATACTTTCGGTATAGCCTACGGGTACCGTCGACTTGATGACCATTATTGCCTTCGGATTGACTTCTAACACCAATTTAATTACTGACTCTACAGCAGAAGTGTCAAAATAATTTTGTTTACTATCATAATTTGTTGGAGCAGCAATGACAACAAAATCGGCTTCTCTATAGGCGGCTGCACCATCAGTCGTTGCAATTAAATTGAGATTTTTTTCAGCTAGATATTTTTCAATGTAATCGTCTTGTATTGGAGATTTCTTATTGTTAATTTGTTTTACTTTTTCAGGAAGAATATCTACTGCTGTTACCTGATTGTGCTGGGCAAGAAGAGTAGCAATGGAAAGTCCTACATAACCAGTACCGGCTACAGCAATATTCTTCGACTGATGTTTTATACTGTTTGATTTATTTGATTCATTTATAAATAGATCTGTTGGTTCAAAATTTAGAACTTCTGCTAATGATTCTAATTGTTGTATTGACGGAATAAAATCGAGAGATTCTAATCGACTAATTAAGGCACGGTTGATACCAGTAGCTACTGCAAGTTGTTGTTGTGTCATTTTCAGAGATTTTCTAGAATCAATAATGATTTGAGCTAAACGTTTTTGAGATAACTTTTTCATGATGCACTCCTTCTTTTGTTGCTATTAATAACAAACAATTTTTTCTTCTATAACAGAATAGCTTATTATTAATAAAACTGTCAATTTTTTTATTGATTAAAAAGATATTTTTTGGTTTTAAGTATTTTCAATTATTTTTTGTTACTTAAAGTAACTTTATAGATTGTGAATAACTTTATACATAAAAAGTTTCCGTGAGTCCATACAATATAAAGAATAAAAAATGTGATGTTTTAAACTGTAACCAACCATAATAAACTGCTTTTCAATTCTCCCCCATACGCAATACATAGGCGTCAAGCAAGATTCTCGCGATGATCTAGAGAGGCAAACGTGACCGTACTTCATAATCAGGGAAATAAGAACCTTCTGGTTTGAAACCTACGAGATTGATCTCGCAATAGTCTTTCAGTGTAGAGGAATGATTGGCTGTAACTAGAATCGAACCAATCTCTGCATCATAGCAATTCTTTGCGGCGGTGACGAGTTCTTTTGTCTCGCCGTTCAAAGAAACAAAAATAACGCTGTCTTTCTTAGTCAGTTTCTGACTGATGCTTTTGATAATTTCTGGATCAGTATGCATTTGACAATTTTTTCCCGTTAATTGAAGTTTTACCAGCATTTCTTGGCCAATCATTTCTGAAAATCCTCGGGCAAAGACAAAAACCCGGTCAGCAAATTTGATTCTTTGTATCGCATCCTCAATGTTTCCGATTTCCAACATATTGATCGTACGTACCACTTCTTGTTCATTTTTTAGAATGGCTCGGCGGATACCTTTGTCTACTTTATCTAAGAAAGAAAAATTGATGTTCTTGTTTTCTCCTTCTTTTAGATGATGCTTAAACGAAGTAAACCCTTCATAGCCTTTCTTTTTCATTGTCCGCACAATGGTGGCTGTTGAGACATTTGCTTGTTCACTTAGTTTCGCGATGGAGTAGTTAGGGATCTCTAGGATGTGGTGTTCGATAAAGTTCCAGAGGTACTGTTCTGTTTCACTTAATTTGTGATCCATATTCTTTCCTTCTTTCACCAAAAGTTAGTTAAAAAATAGCACGACGAGTTTATAAATGTAAAGGTTTTCTTTGCGTTGGGACGATTAAGAAAACATTTTCTCTTTCGCGTATTTCATAATAGAGTCAAGGAGGTCATTGGTTATGTCTATCTACACATGCACGATGAATTTGGCAATTGATCTATTTATTGAAACAGAGGAGATGCATCCTTTTATGGTAAATCGCACAAAAGAGGATGACATTCAGGCAAACGGAAAAGGAGTGAATGTGTCACTAGTATTAAAGATGCTAGATTTCCCAAGTACGGCATTTGGTTTTTCTGCTGGGTTCACAGGAAAGTATATAGAAGACTATTTACAGCAGAAACAAATCCAAACAGAGTTTATTGAAGTGCCTGGTATGACGCGTATCAATGTATTTACACAAGTCAATCAAACGAAAGAAGAATACAAATTAGTGAATCAAGGACCTGAAATACCGCAGACAGCTGTCCATAATTTTTTAAATCAAATAAGAGCATTACAAAAAGAAGATTATCTTTGTGTTTCTGGGAGTTTACCAAGAGGGCTGTCTCCAAAGGTTTTAATAGAAATCAGTCGGATTTGTCAGGAAAAGGGGATTCATTTGATTATTGATAGTAGTGATCAAGAAGTCATGGATTGTTTACCCTATCGACCGTTTTTGCTGAAACCAAACGAGGAAGAACTTTCTTCTTGGTTCGGACGAAAAATGGTTACAGATGAAGATTACTTTGTTTATGGACAACGACTAGTAGAGTTAGGTGCAGAAAATGTTTTGTTATCCCTCGGTGAGAAAGGAGCGATTCTTTTTACGAAAGACAGGGTGTTTAGAGGAAACTCGCCAAAAGGAAAAGTTGTCAATACAGCATGTGCAGGTGATACCATGTTAGGCGCTTTTTTAGCAGGATACATGAATCGACGACCACTTGATGAAACGTTACGTAAAAGCATAGCAGCAGGCAGCTCAACCGCTTTTCGCAAAGGATTAACAGATTTTTTAGATGTGGAGGAATTAAGTAAACAAATCAAAATCAGGGAAGAGAGGTTCGAAAGATGGGAAAATATCAACTAATTGCAGCAACCGGTTGTCCGACAGGAATTGCGCATACCTACATGGCGCAAGAAGCATTAGAACAAGCAGCTAGGAAAAAAGGCATCACGATCAAAGTAGAGACCCATGGACAAATTGGGATCGAAAATGAATTAACGGCTGAAGAAATCAAACAGGCGGATGCTGTCATTATTGCCGCAGACAAAGATGTCCATTCAGAAAGATTTGCGGGAAAACGAGTCATTGATGTTTCTGTCAGTACAGGAATCAAGGATGCACAACGGCTGATTGACGAGGCATTGGCAGGAAAAGGTACTGTCTTAGCAGATAATGAAGCTGTTGATACTTTAGAACCAGAAGTGATGAGTGGTGCTAATTTTGGTCGTAGCATCTATAAAAATTTGATGAATGGTGTCTCTCATATGTTGCCTTTCGTGGTAGCTGGCGGAGTATTGATTGCTATTTCATTTGCCGTTTGGGGAATCTATTCTTTTGATCCAGATCATGCACAATACAATGCTACAGCGGCAATGGTAAAAGCAGTTGGCGATGCAGCAATGGGAATGATGGTTCCAGTTTTAGCAGCTTATATTGCAGAAGGGATCGCGAAACGTCCAGGGTTAGTCGTTGGATTTGTTGGTGGAATCGTAGCCATGAATGGCGGTACTGGATTTTTAGGAGGTATTTTAGCTGGGTTCTTAGCAGGTTATTTTATCTTATTTTTGCAAAAGCTACTGACAATTTTACCTAAACAACTAGATGGCTTGAAGGCAATCTTCTTATATCCAGTTATTGGTGTAGCATTTATTGGCATTGTGATGTCTTTGCTGGCAGGTCCAATGAAGGCTATAAATGAAGGAATGATGAGCTTTTTAGCTGGATTTGAACATTCGAATCCACTTGTTCTTGGCGTGATTGTTGGCTGTATGTGTGCGTTTGATATGGGAGGACCGGTTAATAAGGCGGCATATGTAACAGGAACAGCTCTTTTGGCACAAGGAAACACGACTTTTATGGCTGGTGTGTCAGCAGCTTGTATTGCACCACCGTTGATTACTGGTTTTGCTACTTTATTGTTTGGTAAATACTTTGATACCAATGATCGTAATGCAGGTTTGGTTAATTTTATTTTAGGATCAACTCATATTACGGAAGGAGCTATTCCGTTTGCTGCGAAAGACCCGATCCGAGTGTTACCCACGATGATGTTAGGCTCATCAATTGCTGCTGTCTTGACTTATTTGTTTGGCGTCCAAGTTCCAGCAACACATGGCGGTTTTTTAGTATTACCTGTAGTAACAGGAAAAATCCAATGGGTTACAGCGATTCTTATTGGTTCGATCGTTGGTGGAGTGATACTAGGATTAATCCAAAAGAAAAGAGTAACTGATAAAGACAAGAAGATGGATAGTAAAGCAGCAAATCGTACAGTTATCGAAAAAGGAAGAGCAGGAGACTTATCATGACAATCATTCATGAAGAGAACATTTTTTTACAACAGCCATTAGATAGTCAAGAAGAAGCATTTAAGTTTTTAGCAAAGCAAACATTCTGTTTAGGAATCGCTCATGACGAAAAAGAAGTATATCAAAAACTTCTAGAAAGAGAAAAAGAAGGTACTACAGGAATAATATCAGGTTTTGCTATCCCTCATGCGAAGTCTCAAACAATCAACGAACCTAGTATGATTATCGTCACACTGAACAAAGGAATTGAATGGAACAGTTTAGATAGACAGTCAGTTGATTTTATTTTTGCGTTATTTATTCCAGATTCAGAAGCAGGAACGACTCATTTGAAATTATTGTCTCTCGTTGCACGATCATTGATGCGAAAAAGAGGTTACAGAACAGTTGAGAAAAGCATAATCAAAAACAGAAATAGCCACAATATTAACTAAAGAAATAGGTGAAGATCTATGAAGAAGATGAGTATAGAAAAGCAGGAACGTTTGAAGCGATTGACGGATGAAGCTGGAATTATTAGCGCGTTAGCAATCGACCAGCGTGGTGCTTTGAAGAAAATGATCAACCAATATAAAGAAGCTACATCAGAAGACATCATCCAATTTAAACAGATGGTTTCTCAATACCTGACTCCCTATGCCTCAGCTATTTTACTTGATCCAGAATACGGCCTGCCTGCAGCAGCGCTTCGAGAGAAAGAATGTGGCTTGCTGCTAGCTTATGAAAAAACCGGCTATGATACGAAAATGCCGGGAAGATTACCTGATTTATTGAATATTTGGTCGGTGAAAAGGTTAAAAGAAGCTGGTGCGGATGCTTGTAAATTTTTATTGTACTATGACGTTGATGAACCAGCAGAGATTAATGTGCAAAAACAAATAGTTATAGAACGGATTGGTTCAGAATGCGAAGCAGAAGGCATACCTTTCTTTTTAGAGATCCTTTCTTATGATGCAACTATTGGCGATCCGTCTTCTCTTGCCTATGCAAAAGTAAAACCACATAAAGTTATTGAAGCCATGCGAGAATTTTCAAAAGAACGTTATCAAGTGGATGTATTGAAAGTAGAAGTGCCAGTGAATATGAGATTTGTGGAAGGATATGGGCAAGAGACTTGTTATAGTCAAGCAGAGGCATCCGCGTATTTCTATGAACAATCGAAAGTGACTGAACAACCGTTTATTTTTTTAAGTGCGGGAGTCAATGCTACGCTATTTCAAGATACATTACGTTTTGCAAAACAATCAGGTTCGACATTCAATGGTGTCTTATGTGGGCGAGCAACATGGGCGAAGGGAGTGGCACCTTTTGTTACCGAAGGCGAAAAAAAAGCGAGTAGTTGGATGTTAGAAGAAGGAAAACAAAATATTAAGGAATTAAGTACATTATTAAAAGAAACAGCAACACCTGTCTACGTTGATAGATAAGAAAAAGTTGTTTCTTCATAAAAAGATGCTGCTGCAATTAGATAGCGATCAATCGATGATTCAAATTAAACATTCACTTAAATAAAAATATCGACCAGATTTCTTTTTCAAAAATCTTGGTCGATATTTTTAATTGCTAAAACTGTTAATGAATTTTTATTACACTCTTATTTACTATCTACTTCCGCTTCTGTTGCTTTCCTGCGTTGCGGCCTTTGTTGTTTGTACTGTTTTTTGGTTGTTTGATTTGTTTTGTTGCTTGTTTGTTGTTAGCTGGCTTTGCTGATTCTGTCACGTCTTTTCTTGGAGTGACGACTTGTTTTGGCGGGTTTTGTTTCAACTCTTCTGCCACTTGTGCTTTCAAACGTGGTTTCATCATAACGTTTGTGATGAATGTTTGCAGACAGCTGAACACACCACCGACTACCCAGTAAAGTGTAACACCGGCTGGCGCACTGATCGACATGAAGACGATCATAGCAGGAGAGACGATCAGCATCGTACGCATCGTCTTTTTCTGTTCTTCAGGAATACCGATTGTTGAAATATATCCTTGAAGCAGATAAGCGACCCCTGCAATGGCCACAAGCACCATACTTGGTGAGCCTAGATCGATGCCGTAAAAAGATGATTCACGGATACCTTCTGTGTAGCGTGCTGTAAAATACAAGGCAGAGAAGATCGGCATTTGGATCAATAGAGGCAGACAGCCGATTCCGCCGGTCATACTCAATCCATTTTCGCGATATACTTGCTGCATTTCTGCTTGTGCTGCCATTTGTTCTTCACGTGTTGTTGCAGCTTTTAGCTTTTGCTGTGCTGCTTCAACTTGTGGTTTTAACGCTTGCATTTTTTCAGATTGGATCATTGTTTTTTTCGATTGACTGATACCTAGTGGCAAGATGATGATACGAACGATCACAGTCATTGCAATAACTGCCCAGCCGTAAGACCAATTGAAATTCTCAACTAGATATGTAATCGCTTGGCCCATAGGATGGACGAGTACTCGATAAACGATTCCTGAAGTGTCAGGGTTTCCGCTTGAATCCATCCGCACACAGCCAGATAAAAAGAGCAGGATACTGACAAGTCCGGATCCCAATAACCAGTTTTTCCATTTATTCATAGAATACTTCCTCTTCTATAATTTTTACACAAACTTAACTATACTAAAAAAGCGCATGGAATTCAATCAACTTCATAGAAATTTCATATAAATATTCGTTCTTTTTCGTAGCGAAAAATTTTGAAAAAAAGACAAAAAATCAAGAAAGAAATACTTGGAAAGAAAAGAGTGATTCCATGTGTTTCTTTCTTATTTAAAAAACTAAAAACTTTTTTGTTCTGTCTGGAAAATATGGGTTAAGCAAATTCATTGCAAGTTATAGATCAGCTTTTTTACTACCTGTCTTTAATACTTGAGGCAAAGCGCCTCAAAAACAACCTTATCGACGGTGTTCAAAAGTCAGTTTCTCGGTATTAAGTCAAATTTATGCAAAAATGTGGAAAGCCATTTTCACAAAATTTTCCTTAATACTCAAAACTAAGCGACTTTTTCACAACCAGTCCTTAATGCTTGATGCAGACCAGCTTTTTCACAACCTTATTGACGGTGTTTTATCAGCTGCCTCTCGGTATTAAGTCATTACATTTCAAAATATGAGAAGCTATTTTGAAAATGTTTCTCCTTAATACTCGAGGCAAAGCGCTTCAAAAACAACCTTATCCCACCACATCAAATTTCTTTCGTTCCTCAATCATCGGATCTTCTTGGACATCCACATACTGCACTCGTCCACTTGGGCTCGGAGACTTCTTGACTTCTTCGATAAATTTTTGGATGATGTCGTCATTTCCGATTGCTTCGATTGTGACTGAGCCGTCGTCTTCGTTTTTTACCGTTCCGGTCACGCCTAACTGATCAGCAACCATCTTGGTCATATAGCGAAATCCCACGCCCTGGACACGTCCTTGGACATTCATTTTAACTTTGCGCATGTTCGTCACCTTTCTTTCCTGTTTTATAAATCAATGATACCGATTTTTTTAGGATGAAACAAGCTCAAGCACCTATTCCATGATATAATCAGGTGAGGTGAAGGAATGTGAAAGAGATCCAATCAGCAAAAAATCCAAGAATCAAAGAATTAAAAAAACTACATAAAAAGAAATACAGAGAAGAAAAGGCAGAATATCTTTTGGAAGGGTTCCATCTGATCGAAGAAGCTGCGTCGTCTGATGCAGAAATAAAAGAACTTTTTGTGACACAGAGAGGTATGAAAGAATGGGGAGACTGGCTGGCTGTAAACAAAGAGATTTCTACTTTTCTAGTTTCAGATGAGGTCATGACCGCTATGTCAGATCTACCTACACCGCAAGGGATCTTAGCAGTGATGACGTTAACATCTGAAGATACGCCAGATTTTTCAGGAGGCTGGCTTTTACTAGATAATGTACAGGATCCTGGAAATGTGGGAACGATGATCCGTACGGCAGATGCGTTTGGTATGGCTGGTGTTTTATTAGGTAAAGGAACGGCAGATATTTATAGTACAAAGGTACTGCGAAGCATGCAGGGAAGCAATTATCATTTGCCTGTGTTACAAAAAGATTTGGCAGATGTAATCCCTGTAATGAAAGGCAAAGGGTTTACGGTGTACGGTACAGAATTAAATGAAGAAGCACATGCATTAGACAAAGTAGAAAAAACAGAGGATTTCGCTATAATCATGGGAAACGAAGGTCAGGGAGTAAGTCAGGAAATCTTGTCTTTGACTGATCAGAACGTATATATCCCAATGAAAGGAAATGCGGAATCATTGAATGTCGGAGTCGCAGCAGGGATCGTTCTTTATCATTTTTCTTTATGATTAAGGAACTATTAAGCTTTAGCTATTTTATCTAGAGCGACTAGAATAATCCGAACACTGGTGGTATACTTAGATCAATTTCAGAAGAAAATGAAATTCAAAAAGGTGGCAGATCGATAATTATGACAGAAAAATGGCGTGAAGACGAAGAATATATGTCTTATGTACAAGATCTTTTAGAAACAGAAGCAGTGAAAAAATTAGCGAATTACACACAGCATGTTCATTCCACTCGTTTGGAGCATTCCATCAGTGTTTCTTACTATAGTTATCTGCTCGCAAAAAAATGGGGTGGCAATGCTAAAGCAACAGCGCGTGCTGGACTTTTGCATGATCTGTTCTACTATGATTGGCGTACGACGAAATTTGACGAGGGGACACATGCGTATATCCATCCAAGAATTGCTGTAAAGAATGCAGAAAAAATCACCGATTTGTCGGATCTTGAGCGAGATATCATTTTGAAGCACATGTGGGGTGCAACGATCGCACCGCCTAAGTATAAAGAAGGATATATCGTGACATTCGTGGACAAATACTGCGCAGTCAAAGAAGCGGCTCAGCCCATGTCTGCAAGTATGCGTAAGAGATGGCAACGTTACTTTGGGAAAGAATCCTCGATTTAACAGGTAAAACCAATAATAGACCATATTGAGGTTGTGACAGAAGTGGTCAGCTTCAAGAAATAAGAAGGAATTTACGAAAATTGCTTCTCAAATTTTTGTGAAGTTTCGGCTTATTTTTCGAAGAATCTACTTCTGGAACACCATTCATTCGAAACAAGGGACTTTGACACGACTTTTGTCACAGTCCTTTTTTCTGTTTGCAGTTGACTATCTGTTCAAGATACGGTTTACTTTTATTTATCGAATGAATCATGTACATAGAAGAATAAGCATTAAAGGGGGTGATGATAAGATGCAAAACGTATCTTATTTAAAAGAGTCCGGGATCTTCAGGTAACACATACTTTGCAGAAGATCACTTTTTTCTACAAAGTATGCACTTTGGTTAGAAGAAAGGACTTTAAAATCATGGAACAAACAATAAAACCATACCAATATTTTTTTATAAAAAGAGAAGTAGAACAGTTATTAAATGCGTACTCATCTGTCAATGATCCAAAAACGGTACAAACAGTTCAGGCACTAGCAACTGAAAAGATTCGAGACATATTAGATCACGAACTGCCAGAAATCGATACATTTTTAACGACAGTTTTAGACGTAAAACTGACAAAAGCGCAAGCAGAAAGAGCATTGGAGAAGCTGAAGCAAATCGTTCAGCCGTTTATGCAGCCTAGCAAACCACAAATCGAGAAATTATTCCGAAAAGTGAAAAAACTCAAACAACCAGCTTGGAATGAAATCGACTTGCAAGAACATACGTACATCGGCTGGAATGATCCAGGTACGCAGAAAAAATTCATGATCTATTACGAAGATGAAAAATTAAAAGGGATTAGCGGTACTTTATCACCAACGATAAATAAGGGAATCTGTGCAATCTGTCAGAAAACATCGAATGTTTCGCTTTTTCTTTCTACAACGAAAGCAGGTTCTGATGGCACGTATACGAAAAAGGGGAATTATATTTGTCATGATAGTGACCAATGTAATCAACAGTTAACGAAATTGGCTCCTTTCTATGAATTTGCTGAACGTGTAAAGAAAGAACGATAATTTTATTGTTTTTTACAGAAAAATATGCTATCTTTTAATGGAAGTGAATAGGTGATGGTGTTCGCCTTTAAATGCTAACGAAAGATAGCTAATGACGCCTACTAAAGTCTGGGGACAGCCCCTTTCTTTAGTAGGCGTTTTTTTATTGAGGAGGAATTTTTTATGGAAAAACAATTACCGAGTCCAGTGCGCATTTTAGTGTACATGCTGAAGTGGCTGGTGATCACAGCGATTCTCGGTATATTCATGGGGAGCTTGTCTGCTTTTTTCTTAAATAGCCTGACAGTTGTGACAGATATCCGACTATCACATCCTTGGCTCCTTTATCTACTACCAGTTAGTGGTGCGCTTTTTGCTTATCTCTATGCGTATCACGGCGGACTTTCTAGTCGTGGAAACAACTTAGTGATCGATCAAGGAAATGGTGGAGAAGAAAAAATCCCGTTGCGACTTATTCCACTTACACTGTTTGGAACCATAACTACCCATTTATTTGGTGGATCTGTTGGCCGTGAAGGAACAGCAGTCCAAATGGGGGGAGCGTTAGCAGATAATACAGCACGTTTGTTCCGATTGGATAAAGCAGAACGGGAAATCTTGATTATCAGTGGAATCAGTGCGGGTTTTAGTTCTGTATTTGGCACACCTTTAGCTGGAACATTATTTGGATTAGAAGTGTTGGCAATCGGGAAAGTCCGAACAGAAGCGATCTTCCCTAGCTTCTTTGCTGCACTGTTTGCAAATTTCATGACGGAAAGCTATGGTGTTTCTCATCTACATTACCAAATGGGTGTGATTCCTGAATGGAGTATGTTGCTGTTCTTCAAAGTTTTTGTTGCTGGGATTGCTTTTGGTTTGATTGGTTGGGTATTCAGCCGTTCGATCGTCTTTTTAAAAGCACGGTATGCGCAATGGATTCCTCACCCTGTTTGGCGAAATACGATAGGTGGAGCTGTAGTTGTGGCAGCAGCATTGATCTTGCAAACACAACGTTATCTCGGATTGAGTCTTCCGTTACTTCAAGAATCATTTAATGGACAGGCACATGTCTATGATTTTATTGGGAAGTTATTCTTCACAGTTTTGTCTTTAGGCGCGGGATATCAAGGGGGAGAAGTGACACCATTGTTTGAAATTGGTGCAACGCTTGGTGCAGCACTAGCGCCTTTGCTCCATGTTTCTGTTCCTTTTCTTGCAGGATTGGGCTTTATCGGAGTATTTTCTGGTGCGACAAATACACCGATTGCCTGCTTTGTGATGGGGATCGAATTGTTCGGTTCACAAGCGGCAGTATACTTCTTTATGATCTGCTTGATCAGCTTTATGTGTTCAGGCAACAGCGGTATTTATTCTGCTCAGCAAGTAGCGGTCAAAAAAGGGATACTCTTTTTGCCAATAGTTAAGAGAATGAAAGAAAAAAACAAGGTGTGACATATGTTTTGTCACACCTTGTTTTTTTAGAAAAGTAAAGTAATCAGCGATAAGAATGCGGAGCCTGCGAAAAGCAATCCGCAAATGATCATATGTCTTTTTTTGTTCATCATCAAGATGGCGATGTATTCTCTCAAAAACGCATTAGGCAAGTAGTAGAAAGCTGTTTTTGCACCAATACCATTTGCTTTCAATTTGGCTTGCCGCGCATAAAGACCGGCTCTAAAAATGTGGTAATTGTTGGAACTGAAGATCGCGCGGTATGGCCCTTTCATTTGCTGATCCATGATTTCCTTTGAATAGAGCATGTTCTCCAAAGTGGTTGTCGAATTGGTTTCGACAAGAATGTCTCTTTCAGGGATTCCTTGTTCCATGGCATATTGTTTCATCGCAATGGCCTCTGGTAATTTTTCGTCTGCTCCTTGCCCACCAGACATCAATAAGATGGGCGGATTTAATGTAGCACGGCTTTGAGCCCGATAAAAAGCAATTGCCTTATTGATTCGCTTGGCTAGAAGAGGAGAAACTGTTTCTCCATTGATCAACCCAGCGCCTAACACAACGATGAAGTCTTGATTGTATCGAGGCCGGTTGAACTGATACAAGAATGAGACAGTCAAAAAGTTGTAGAATACGATAAATAGATAGATCAAGATCAGGGGAACGCAGAAAAACAAAGCATTTATCCATTGCGGCAAATATTTTAACAAGAAAAAGTCAAAAACAAGAAACAGTGTAAGAAAAATGGCTAGTATCAACGTTAAAAGATTAGCTAATGAATGCGATTCTCTACGTAAAACTGTGACCCCGTTCCAAAAAAGTAAAACAATCAATCCATAAATACCAAATAAAAGGACAAGTAGCAATGGAATCGTGATCAAGGCGATCAGTCCGCCAAGGAAAATATTTTGCGTTTCATACAGCAAGACAAACAAGTAGATGCCGAAACTGATGAGGAAAATATTGAATAAAAGACCATTCAGCAGCCTTCGTTTTTCTGTGAAATAAGAAAAAGCAAAGATACTAAAGAACAACAATGGAATCAAAAAATAAAAGGTCGAATAAAAAATTTCCAACACGACAAAATAAGTTAAGATTACCGTAAATGTCCACGTACTGCCGTAAAAGAACAAGGAAGGATCCTTCTTCTGTTTTCGCCAATAAACGATAGAGAATACCCCAATAAGATAGAGAACTAAAAAGATCAGATCTCTGGTTAGATTCATAAATTCAACTCCTTTTTCTTATACAGTATAACGAAAATAGATGAAAAAAGCTGTTATTTAAACTAGAAAAAGCAAAAAAACATCTTTCCGATGGAAAGATGCTTTTCTTATTGTTCAATTAAAACAAGTTGCCGAAAAATTCTGCGACGCGTCGCCAGCCAATCACGAACATATTCGCTTTTTCCACTGTTTTATCCGTAATGATCTCTGTCGATGGCGCATTGTTGTCTTCTAAATAGCCTAATTTATCGTCTGCCAAGGTGATCGTAGCGGTACCGATTTTTGTACCTTTATCCATAGGTGCTTGGATCTCGTTGTCAGTGACTTGCTTCTTGTCAAGTGTTGGCGTGATCGTTAATTTGCCAGTATCCATATCGTTTCGTACCCATACTTTTACAGGGCTTTTAAGCACAACAGGAACTGTTGATTCTTTTCCGTCTTTTACATCAATGGTTTTTAGGCTAGGAATACTTGCGTTAGCTTTTCCGAGCTCTTTTTCTGACCAATTGTCATAGCAGTAGTCCATCAAACGGTCTGTTTCATTGAAGCGGGCACTCGGGTTTTCCGCATGGCCGTCCGCATTCAATACGACAGTGATGATCCGTTGATCGTTTTTAGTGATCGTACCAACGAAACAAGCACCTGCAAGCTCAGTCGTACCAGTTTTTAATCCGTCCACGCCTTCCTTGTAATTAACGAATCCTGGGAGCATCCAGTTCCAGTTGACCATTTCCACTGGTGATTGCGTGTTTTCGCCAAACATTTGGGTCGTAGTACTTGATACATCCAGTATTTCTGGGAAATCCAAGATCAAATGGCGGGCAACGATGGCCACATCTTGAGCAGACATTTGATTTTCGTCGTTTTCTCCAGTGCCTTCTGGTCGGTTTTCGCCAAGATAAGAGTTATTCAGTCCTGATGCATTAACGATCGTTGCATCTTTGATTCCCCAATCTTTCAATTGTTCTTTCATTCGTTCAGTGAATTTAGCTTCGCTGCCAGAGATTTTTTCTGCCAAGGCCACCATTGAAGCATTGGCTGACTGGATGATTGCAGAGTCGAATAATTCTTTGACAGTGTAGGTGTTTTCTTTATGCAAAGGAACATTCGATAAATCTGGGGTGATACTCAAATTTTCTGCATAATCTGAAATCGAAACTTTATCATCCCATGATAGTTTTCCTTCTTTTACTTGATCAAGAACGATGTAAAGACCGATGATTTTTGTGATTGAAGCGATCCCCATGGTTTTTTCTCCATCTTGATCATAAAGAATCTTACCGCTTTGCGCATCTACAGCAAAAGCTGCTTTTGCATTTACTTTGAACGTATCTTCAGCTTGCACAGCAACAGCTGGTAGAAAAGAAGCAAGGCAAAGAATGAGACTAGCCAATAATAGGACTAGACGTGTTTTTTTTATGGACATATCCGATCTCCTTGTAATTAATTTGTTTCGCTACAAATTAAAATTTTATCAGAGAGGGGAGAGAGTTTCAATGTTTCTGAAAAAACTTTAGGATAAGAACGCACGTTATGGAAGGTTAGCGGTCGTTTTTACGTACTTTTACAGGAATAGGCTGTGTTTCCGCATCTAATAAGCGGGAAGCGCTGAAAGCAAATAAACTGATAATACTTAATAAACTGAAAATCATAATCAAATGCATAAGATCCACCTCTTTTATTCTTTTTCTTAGTTTATCAGCATTTCATGAAGAATAGTTGAAGACTGGGGATAAATAATTGAGGAAATTATGAAGATAACTTAAAAAAATAGCTAAATTTAAAACCGTAGAAACCGTTTTATTTTTTTAGATACGTTTTATTGTATGGAAAAATAGTGTTGTGGTAGACTTTAGATAGAAACAAAGGAATGATTTTTTTAGGAGGGGTACGTTTATGGCAAAAAAGGATAAAGAATTATTGTCACAATTGACTTCAGAAGGCGCTAAAGGACCATTCGTCACGATTATGCTGAATACGCATGTCGCCCATCAAGATGTGGAAAAAGATCAGATCAAATTCAAAAATTTTGCGAAAGAAGCAAAGAAACGTTTTGAGAAAAAATATTCCGAACATGACTGGTCCCCGTTCCAAGAAAAAATTGAAAATTTGTTAGGAGATCCTTCGTTTTGGCGTAGTGCAACTACGAGTGTAGCGGTCATTATAACTGCTGACCAAACCTATATCCATCGTTTGAGTATCCCGGTAGACGATCAATACTATGTAAGTGATCTTCCTTATTTACTGGCTATTATCAAAAATGGGCAGTTCAACTATTCTTATTATTTATTGGGATTGAACCGCGACTCCATGAAATTGTATGAAGTCAGCAACAAACAAGTAAAAGAAGTATCTCTACCAGAAGGGGCACCGGTTGATGTCGTTACTGCATTGGGATCTGAACTGACAGGTGGCGGTTTGAACTTCTCTTCTAATGGAGGAGGCGGAGCCCGAGATGGAGTAACTTTCCATGGCGTAAATCCAAAAGATGAAGAAGTAGAGATCGATTGGGTCAACTATTACCAAGCAGTTGATACGTACTTGAAGGATTCTTTCGAAAATCCAGAACAATGGCCGATTTATTTATTTGCTCTACCAGAAAATCAGACGATGTTCAAAAAAATTGCTAAAAATCCCTATTATTGTGCAGACGTTGCGATTTCTGCTTCTCCTGCGCAGCTATCCTTTAGAGATATCGAAGAAGGGGCGAAGAAGCTGTCAAGTGAACTCGCAGCTCAAGAATCAAAAGAATACAATAAACTCTTAGATAAGAAATTCATCGATCAGTTAGTTGATATCGTTCCAGCTGCGAAAGAAGGAAAAGTGTCACATTTATTTATCGCTACGTCAAACTTAGCTGATGGTTTCGGTGAAGATCCTGAAACAGAATATGATCGGCGTCAAGTGTTGAATGCATTAGCAGATGATGTGATCATTAATGGCGGAAAAGTGTTTATTTTGGATCAAAAAGATGCGCCAGATGAAAAGAGTCTGACAGCGATTCTTCGTTATTAAAAGAGGTTGTGAAATCAGTGTTTTGACCTGAGTATTAGAGAAACAAACGGAAAAATAGTTTCACATATTTTGCCGTTTTTTGAGCTAATACCGAAGGTCAGCTGATTAAACACCGTGTATGAGAGGTTGTGAAAAAGCTGTTCTGCATCAAGTAATAAGAACAGCAAGCAAAAATAGCTCTTCATATTTTTTGTTTGGTGGGCTTATTACCGCAGATGCAAGCTTTTGAACACCGTTTAAGGAAGAGGTTGTGACAGAAGTGGTCAGCTTCAAGAAATAAGAAGAGATTGACAAAAATTATTTCTCAAATTTTTGTGAAATTTCGGCTTATTTCCGAAGAAGCTACTTCTGGAACACCGTTTAAAAAAGAGGTTGTGACGTGGTCACGACCTCTTTTTGACGATTATGATACAAAAAACATCATTTATGAACAAAATGTGAATAACGGGCGTTCTTGAGATATGATTTTAATTGGGAAAAACTTATCGATAAGGAGGTCTTTATGAAAAAAAGACTGTTATGGTGTTTGCTGTTTCTATCCCTAAGTTTAACAAGTCAGCCAGTTTTTGCTGAAGAAACACAGCGGTCTCCTATTACAGGCACACGTCTGTACAAAAATGTTTATGTACAGACACCAAATCTTGATTCTGCGATTCCTGAAACAGAAGAACGGTCTTTGCAGCCAAGATTTGGTTACTTTTGGTACTGTCCGACCTGTGATTATGAAAGTTGCTGGCATTTCTTACATTCTACAGCTGCAGCTTTTGCTTTTACTCATACTCAGAAATATGATGGACATCATCCTGTTATTTATGAGGTATAGATATGAGCAAAAAAGAAAAACTAATCTCGTTGATCGTATTGGTTTGCCTTGTTCTTCTGGTCACTGTCATAGGCTATCAGAAATACCATGAGAACATCAGACCTACTAAAGAATCTTCCCCAGCCTCGACCGTTGAAACAGAACCGATAAGTAGTCAGAAAGAATAATTTTTTTAGTTTAAAGAAGAACATCAGAGCAAAAAAACACCAACTGAACAATATGTCGTTTATTTTAAAAAAAGTTCGGTTTTTCACTTTATGTAATCGCTGAGAAAACTTTTTTTAATAAAAAAAGTCGAAAAACTCTAGCTTTTTTGTAAACGGTATGATATACTATAGGAGTAGTTTTTGTTCGGTAATCTGTGGTAGCTTGTTTCAAATAAACATCTTCCAGATATACACCATTCAAGTAATTGCAAAATATGTGTTGATACACAAGGAGGATTTTTATTATGGAAACAGGTACAGTAAAATGGTTTAACTCAGAAAAAGGATTTGGATTCATCACTGCAGAAAACGGAAACGATGTATTCGTTCATTTCTCAGCTATCCAAGGCGACGGATTCAAAACTTTAGAAGAAGGCCAAGCAGTAACTTTCGATGTTGAAGAAGGCCAACGCGGACCTCAAGCAACAAACGTTACTAAAGCTTAATTAATCTATACTAAAAAATAAACGCCCAGACATTTGCGTGTCTGGGCGTTTTTGTCTATTTTCTTTAAAAAGCGATGAGAGTATTTTTCTGCACTTTGTAGTATAATTTCAAAAGAACATTAGAGGCAGGAGAAGAGGAAGATATTTTGAAACCAAGAACTTATGCAGTCGTTGATATCGAAACGACTGGGACGAATCCAAAAGAAGATCGGATCATCCAATTTGGCTGCGTCATGATTGAATCAGGTCGGATCACTTCACGTTTTTCGATCGATATTCATCCAGGGCGGAAGATTTCAAAACAAATCCAGCATTTAACAGGGATCACGAATCAACGCGTCCAAAAAGCGCCTTATTTCGAAGATGTCGCCCAAACGATTTACAATCTTTTGGCAGACACCATATTTGTCGCGCATAATATTTATTTTGATTATAATTTTTTGAACCATGAACTCATGCGATGCGGACTTCCTAGTTTGAAGATACCAGGCATCGATACAGTAGAACTTGCACAAATTTTCTTGCCGACGGAACCAAGCTTTCGCTTAGCTGATTTGTCAGAAAGCCTTGGATTTATTCATGAGAATCCTCATCAGGCAGATAGTGATGCCGAAGTGACAGGTCAACTTCTTTTGCTGATCGAAGAACGGATGAGAAAATTGCCAATCATCACGTTAGAGCAGATTGCGCGATTAAGTAGACACACAGGTATGGATACGAGTCGTTTCATTTATCATGTGATTGAAGAAATGAAAGAAAAACCAGAGCCACTTGATCCCTCGTTAGAAATCGTCGATGGGCTAGCTTTGCAGAAAAAAGAAGTGGAACTATTCACATCCGTCCATTATGGCGAGCGGACATATCCAAGAAAAAAACAAGCAAAAGAAAAAATGTTTGGTAAAACACTGATGTATCGAAAAGAACAGAACAGACTGATGAATGCGGTCTACGACCATTTCACAAAAGATGAATCAAAAGATTTGATGATCGAAGCAGCTACAGGAATGGGTAAAACAATCGGTTATCTGCTGCCATTGAGTTATTTGGCTACACCTGAAAAACCCGCTGTCATCAGTACCGTTTCGCTAGTTTTGCAGCAGCAGATCATAGAAAAAGACATTCCATTGCTGAATCAATTGCTAGATCAGCCCATACAACCTGTAATTATCAAAAGCTATCGCCACTATATTGATTTACAGCGTTTTAAAGGCACACTTGTGGAACCGCCAGAACAAAAACAATATGCTTTGTATCAAATGGCGGTCTTAGTTTGGCTGACGCAAACGAAGACCGGTGATTTGGATGAATTACATTTAACAAATTTGAACCATTCATTCTTTGCAGATATCGCGCACAGAGGTATTGGATTTTTAGCAAGAAATCAGTCATTTTACGAACAAGACTTTGTTCGTTTCTTGCAAAAGAAAATCAGGCAAAGTAATTTTTTGATTGTCAATCATGCGTTTTTAATACAAGAAACACAGCGAAAAGAACCATTGCTTCCAGCTAGTCCATTTTTGTTGATCGATGAAGTACATCATTTGCCGGAAATCGCTGAAAAAGTAAATGACAAACGATTAAGTATTAACTATTTCCATAAACAAATCCAGCAATTAGAAGAACCAAATCAGCTGTTTGACCGAATACAAAGCTATTTACCGAAAGAACATGAAGCCTTACGCTGGTTATCGATTTATCGAGAAGAACTTTCTGCGCTATGCGAAGCACAGATTTGTATGGCAGAAGGATTAATGAGTTTAGTGAGCGGCAAGCAACCTAACGGACAGTATCCAGAAGAAGTCATGATGACAAAAGAGATGTTGGATCAGCTGCCACTGGAATCTGGGACAGCCATTGATCACCTGCAGCTTTTTTATCAGGAGATCCAGCAGCTACAGTCACAAATGCGTCTGACTTTTGAGATTATCCAAGAAAGCTGGACAAACCAGATGCGGATCGATTTAGCAAGTTTATATAGCTTATTTGATCAATTAGACAAGCAGTACTTGCTGATGGATCAATGGCTGGAAGACTGGCGAGATCATTTGATCCATTGGTTCGTTCCTGGGAACACAGCGCAGCAGATGATTTTTCATCTCCATGATTTTCAAGCGGCTATGTTGCCGTCGACTGTTTGGTATCCTCGATATGATCGTATTCTTTATATTGGAGGAACGCTGAAGATCGGCCCTAATCGACACTATCTCTCTAAGCGGCTTGGCATTGAAGCAGCACCTCTTAAAGTGATTGCCTCTCCTTATGATTATGAGAAACAGGCAAGGATCTATGTGCCAAAAGAGGCACCTGCCGTCCATCAAGTCAGCAATCAAGCATATATCGATTATCTAGAGACAGCACTTACAGGTCTGATCGAACAAGAAGATCGGCCAATACTTGTGTTATTCACTTCTCATGATGTTTTGCAGAAGGTCTATCAGAAAATGCATCTGTCTATGCTAGAAAAAGGACGAGAAATACTAGCTCAAGGGTTTGGCGGAAGCCGGGAGAAGCTTTTGAAACGCTTCATTTTGTCAGAAAAAAGCGTATTGTTTGGCGCTGACAGCTTTTGGGAAGGTGTAGATTTGCCTGGAGATGCTTTGCAGATCGTTGTAGTCACACGTTTACCCTTCGATAATCCGCTTCGCCCGATGGTCAAAGCTAGGAACGCTTATTTAGAATCAGAGGGGATCAATCCTTTTTACCAGGAATCCGTACCTAAAGCAGCTTTGAAGTTACGCCAAGCATTAGGTCGCTTGATAAGGACGGAGACAGATCGTGGCGTATTGCTTATTTTGGATCGAAGACTAGTCACTGCAAAATATGGTGCACGGATCATCCATGCATTACCGAAAAAAGTACCGATCAAAGAGCTAGCTATGGAGGAAATCTACCAGGACATCCAGGAATTCTTAAAGAAAAATGAAGAAGGAAGTTAGAGGAGCTGTCTTTTTTCATAATTAAAATCTGCTATAATGAAAAGGAATGAAGATAAAGGAGCGACGACCCTTGAAGAAAAAACAGACAAAGGAAAAAACGATTAATCGCGTGTTACTTGGCTTGATCGTATTTTTATTAGCGGTCATCGTGATCAGCTCGATTTTTTACTTGCGTTCCAGTCGTCCGGCGGTGCAGGCGAAGAAAGAAGCAGTAGAAATCGCAAAGAAATATGCAAATCTTGAGGAAGCCGATCATTTTTATTGGTTTACTCGAAAGAAGACATACTTTTCACTGACAGGTACAAATGATAAAGGAAAAGAAATCGCCGTTATCATTCCTAAATCTGGTGAAAAAGTAAAAGTATTGGATCAAACAAAGGGACTGACTGAAAACGAAGCAAAACAGACAATTGCTGCGGCCCATCCTGAAATCCAAATCGAAAAAGCTGCTTTGGGGATGTATGATGATCAGCCTGTGTGGGAAGTAGTAGGAAAAGAAACAAATGGGAAACTGAATTATTACCTGATTGGCTTTGAATCTGGAGATGAAGTCAAGACAATCAAGGGAATTTAAAAGGTAAAGGAATGAATGGGATGGAGTTATCAAAAAGAACAAAACGATTAGAACCGTCTGTCACTTTGGCAGCTGCGGCAAAGGCCAAGGCATTAAAAGCCAAAGGCAGAGATGTGCTGAGTTTGACTGTGGGAGAACCGGATTTTGCGACACCAGAAAACATCCAAGAAGCAGCAATCGAAGCAATCCGCAATGGGAAAGCTAGCTATTATACACCAACAGCAGGAATCCCAGAGCTTCGACAGGCAATCGTTGATTATCTGAAGAAAAACTATGGACTTGTCTATGAACCTTCACAAACAGTCGTAACAGACGGAGCGAAATTTGCTTTGTATACCCTTTTCCAAACGATCCTTGACCCGCAAGATGAAGTCATCATTCCTGTGCCTTACTGGGTCAGTTACGGTGAGCAAGTAAAACTGGCAGAAGGACTTCCTGTCTTTGTGAAAGGGGAAGAATCCAATAGCTGGAAAGTTACTGTTGAGCAGCTAGAACAAGCACGTTCAGAAAAAACAAAAGCCGTAATCATCAATTCTCCATCGAATCCGACTGGAATGATTTATAGCAAGAATGAACTGCAGGCAATCGGTGAATGGGCAGTAAAAAATGATATTTTGATAGTTGCTGATGATATTTATGGCCGTTTAGTTTATAATGGCAATGAGTTTACTCCAATTGCAACGATTTCAGAAGCAATCAAAAATCAGACCATCATCATCAACGGCGTGTCTAAAACATATGCGATGACAGGCTGGCGCATTGGTTATGCGGTGGGAAATCCTGTGATCATCAATGGAATGATCGCTGTTGCTTCCCAATCAACTAGCAATCCGACAGCAGTCAGTCAATATGCAGCTGTTGAAGCATTGAAAGGCGAGCAAGATACAGTGGAAGAAATGCGGAACGCCTTTGAAGAACGCCTGAATACGTTATATCCGCTTGTGGCAGAACTGCCGGGTGTTTCTCTTGAAAAGCCACAAGGAGCTTTTTATCTTTTTCCTAATGTAAAAGAAACGCTACGCATGTGTAAATATGAAAATGTCACACAATGGGTAGAAGATCTTTTAGAAGAAACAGGGGTAGCGCTTGTGACTGGCGAAGGCTTTGGGGCACCAGAAAATGTCCGCATGAGTTATGCCACTGATCGCGCTACGTTAGAAGAAGCGGTACGCAGAATCAAGCAATTTATTGAGAGTAAAAGTCAAAATTAATCCTGAAGAAATTCAAGGAATATAAAAGGAGAGTCATACGTGGAACAAATTCAAATCATCGATTCGAAAAACCATGTGGGAGAAACAGTAACAATCGGCGCTTGGGTCGCAAATAAGCGATCAAGCGGAAAAATCGCATTTTTACAATTAAGAGACGGAACAGCCTTTTTCCAAGGTGTAGTTGTAAAAAGCGAAGTGCCGGAAGAAGTTTTCCAAACAGCTAAAAATCTGCACCAAGAAACATCCGTGTTAGTAACTGGAGAAATCCGTGAAGACAGCCGTTCAAAATTTGGTTATGAAATCGGAATTACAAATGTGGAAGTGGTAAGCGAGAGCCACGATTATCCGATCACACCAAAAGAACACGGAACAGACTTCTTGATGGATCATCGTCATTTATGGCTACGTTCTTCAAGACAACATGCGATTATGCAGATCAGAAATGAAATCATTCGTGCAACGTATGAATTCTTTAATCAACATCATTTTGTCAAAATCGATCCGCCGATCTTGACTGGTTCCGCACCAGAAGGCACTACGGATCTATTCGAAACAAATTACTTTGATCAAAAAGCTTATTTATCTCAAAGTGGCCAATTATACATGGAAGCTGCTGCTATGGCTTTCGGAAAAGTCTTTTCATTCGGTCCGACTTTCCGTGCTGAAAAATCAAAAACACGACGTCATTTGATTGAATTCTGGATGATCGAACCAGAAATGGCTTTCACTCATCAAGAAGAAAGTTTAGAAGTACAGGAACAATATGTAGCATTCTTAGTACAAAATGTTTTAGATCATTGCGAATACGCATTAGATGTACTAGGACGAGACAAAGAAGTCTTAAAAACTTATACAAAATTGCCATTCCCTCGTATTACTTATGATGATGCGATCGAATTACTGAAGAAAAATGGATTTGATGACATCGAATGGGGCGAAGACTTTGGTTCACCTCATGAAACGTTCATTGCGAATTCATTCGAACAGCCTGTCTTTATCCTAAACTATCCAAAAGCCATCAAGCCATTCTACATGAAACCACATCCAACAAGAGAAGACGTGGTGATCTGTGCAGATATGATCGCACCAGAAGGTTACGGTGAAATTATTGGCGGAAGCGAACGGGCAACAGACTATGATTTCTTGCTAGAACAAATCCGTAATCACGGTTTGGATGAAAAAGAATATTCATGGTATCTTGATCTACGTAAATACGGTTCTGTTCCGCACTCTGGTTTTGGTCTAGGTCTTGAACGAACAGTCACTTGGATTGCTGGTATCGACCATGTGCGTGAAGCTATTCCATTCCCACGTTTGTTGAACCGAATTTATCCATAAGAGGTGATGAAAAAGCTGTTCTGCATCAAGTAATTAGAACAGCCAAGCAAAAACAGCTGTTCATGTTTTTGAATTGGCGGGACTTATTACCGCAGATGTAAGCTTTTGAATACCGTTTAGTGGAGAGGTTGTGCGCCTGCCGTTCAGCTCCGAGTCACAAGGAGTAATTTCAAAAAACAGTTTTTCATGTTTGATGACTATTGTGACTTGTGACCGAGGAGTTGGCCGGAGAGCAACGTTTATTTAAAAAAAAGAACTGCGAACTCTCGCAGTTCTTTTTTTAAAATACGGGATAAAGTAAGTTTCCAGCAGACAAGAGAAGAAAGCAAAAGAAATTGCTATTTGATTCACAAGGTTCTATAACGAAATCGCAATCAATCAAACATATACAAAGAAGGTTATTCAAATGGAAATCTGATTTGATGATGCTTCTGCTGTTGAAATAAAGCAGCATCTAGTACCTGAAAACAAACTAATAGTAACATTCGAAGATGGAGTAGGTCCGTATTTTCAGCATGCAATGATCCATATGTAAGTTTAATTCATCCTTGAAATCATCGGACCAGATAAAGTTATGACCAATCTATCCCAAGCAATCTAGAAGAGATATTAGTAAAAGAACATTTACTGGAAGTCTTAGATGAGCCTATAAATATATGTTCTGATGGCGTCATCAGTGGTCTGATTGACGGAAGCTTAGGTGTGATCGATTTCTCTGGACCAAACAACGAAGGAATCAAGGGGAATCCGGCACGTTAAGAAAAAAAGTATAAAAAACTAGACACTTGATGAGCGTTCATTCAATTGATTGAAGGGACTAGGCTGGTGTCATTTTTTATACATATATTTTCTCTTTCGTCTTGATAGGGCTTATGGGATAATATAAGGAAGAAAATCATCGTTTTATTCAAAAAGGAGTTTTTGACAAATGAAAAAACGTATATTATTTATCGGTGACAGCATTACAGACGCAGGAAGAGACCGAGCAGAAGCAACTGATCTAGGTAAAGGTTATCCACTTTTGATTGCCGGAAAACTAATCTCCCAATATCCAACGATGGAATTTGAATGCATGAACCGTGGGATAGGAGGAGACAAAATTGCAGATCTGCAAGTACGCTGGCAAGAAGATTGTTTAGCTTTACAACCTGACTATGTATCGATTTTGATCGGAATCAATGATACCTGGCATAATACTAGCGATCAGGCTATATTCGGAACTGAGAAATCTGCGCAGCAATTTGAATCCGTTTATCGAAAATTACTAAATGAACTTCAAACAGCGGAAATCTGCAACATCATCTTGATGGAGCCGTTTGTACTTCCTATAACCGACGACCGTCATGGCTGGCGTAAAGACTTAGACCCTAAAATCCAAATTGTTCGTAAACTTGCTAAGGAATATGGCGCATTGCTGGTTCCTTTAGATGGCATATTCAATGCTTTAGGGATTGCTTATGGTTTTTCGAAATATACAAGAGAAGATGGGGTCCACCCAACGATTGGCGGACATGAGATCATTGCACAAAGCTGGATAGATGCAATTGCCGCAGTCGATTTTTTTAGTGGAGATAAAAATGAGCGAAAGAAAAGTGAGAAATGATGGAAATACGGTGGGCAGTAAAAGAAGATTTACCTCAAATCAATCAGCTGATTACTGATCATCCAGAATCATTCGTAAAAGCAAAAACGGCAGCTGACCTAAATGATAAGAATAAACTATTGCTCGTTGCTGTAACAAAAGAAAAACGGATTATCGGATTTGCGCAAGCGGACGTGCAACAGTCAGAAGAACGGGTGGATCAGCGACCATCAGGAAAACTAATCCAACACACATTAGTAACAAAAGAAAATACGGAAGAAATCCAAAAAAAATTTGCAGAATACTTGATGCTGGAAGCTAAAAAAAGAAGAATAAAATCAATTTTTGCCCAGTTTTAATCAAAAACAGTAATAAAAGGAGAAATACAATGAGTTGTTTAGGAAATGTCATCTGGTTTATATTCGGCGGACTAATCGGTGGTCTTAGCTGGTTAGCAGCGGGGATACTTTGGTGTATCACGATCATAGGTATCCCAATCGGTATGCAATGTTTTAAGATCGCCTCCCTTTCTTTTGCGCCTTTTGGCAAAGAAGTAATTTATCACCAGTCTGGCATGTCATTGATCGTTAATATCATCTGGCTGATCGTTTCAGGCCTACCAATTGCTCTCGCACATGTCGTCAGCGGCATCCTTCTATGTATCACGATCATAGGGATACCTTTTGCCAAGCAATCTTTCAAACTTGCTCGATTGGCGTTGATGCCATTCGGTGCAGAAATTGTATAAAAAGAGAATAATAAAGGTTAGAAAACGCATAGAGTCAGGTGGGATACATGTATTTCACCTGACTCTATGTGTTTTCCTGTATAAGTTCTCCCATGTGACTTTTACGTCTTTTATTTATATGGGATTACTGTTTATGGAAAGTTGAAATAATTTTCATTAAAGAACTCTTTCTATATTTTTGAAAGCGTAGTGGAGCTTCGAATATCTGGGAAGGACATTTTGCAGGGATTGAAAAAAGATATTGTCCTATCGAAAAATTAATGAATTTAGACAAATTGCCAGCAACAGGCTTCAAACTTAGTTGCTATCCTGTCAAGATCAAGAAGGCAAGTGCGGGTTGGATAAGAGCAGGGGCAATGATCGAAGAGAAAAAGAAAGAATAAGCCAAAACATCTGTATGGAAGAAATTTTCCGATGCAGATGTTTTTCATTTTTTCTTTCGGATACCTTGACATATGAATAACCATTCATTTATAATTAGTTATGAAGAGATATTCATATGTTGAGGCGAGGAGGTCATTAAAATGAAAAGTTACAGATTAGAAGGTTTAGATTGTGCGAACTGTGCAATGAAAATCGAAAAAGGAGTTCAGAAGATCAATGGAGTCAAGGAAGCAACGGTAAACTTCACTTCTGGAAAACTAACGATTGACGCAGAGGAAGATCATTTGGCTACGATTGAACAAGAAACAAAAAAAGTAGTGAAGGAATTAGAACCAGATGTCAAAGTAACAGAAATAGATAAGGAAAAAGTATCTGAACATGGAAATGAAAAAGAGAGAAATACGCTGTTCCGGATTTTATTTTCCCTTGCAGGTATCGCTTTATTGCTATTATTTGATTTTAATGAACCAATTCGCTTGATAGGGTATTTATTGATTTATCTGCTGATAGGATATGATGTAGTGAAGAAGGCAGTGATGAATATCGTCAAAGGAAAAATCTTTGATGAGAATTTTCTTATGTCTGTTGCTACGATTGGCGCTATGTTGATCGGTGAATATCCAGAAGCCGTAGCAGTGATGCTATTTTATCAAATCGGCGAGTATTTCCAAGGATTGGCAGTCAGTCATTCAAGAAAATCGATTCGCGAATTGATGGCGATCCGTCCAGAAACAGCTCACGTGCAGACGACGGAAGGATTGATGACCGTGAACCCTGAAGACGTGCAGATCGGTCAGTTTGTACTTGTGAAGCCTGGTGAACGTGTACCGTTAGATGGAACGATCATCGAAGGAGAATCATTAGTCGATACGTCAGCACTTACAGGAGAATCAGTCCCTAAATCTGTATATGTTGGTGAAACAGTATTAAGCGGATTTATCAATAAAAATAAACCATTTTTAGTTCAAGTAGAAAAATCTTATGAAAATTCTACTATCAGCAAATTATTAGAATTAGTAGAAAATGCCAGCAGTAAAAAAGCACCAGCTGAAAATTTCATTACTAAATTCGCGCGCTATTACACACCAGTCGTTGTAGGATTGGCCGTTTTATTAGCTGTTTTACCTCCACTTGTTGTTTCTGGAGCGGCGTTTTCTGAATGGATCTATCGAGCATTGACATTTTTAGTGATCTCATGTCCATGTGCATTAGTGATTTCCGTGCCACTTAGTTTCTTTGGCGGTATCGGAGGCGCAAGTAAAATCGGTGTATTAGTAAAAGGTTCAAATTACTTGGAGTTGCTTGCGCAAACCGAGACAGTGGTATTCGATAAAACCGGCACATTAACGAAAGGTGACTTTTCGATCCAGACGATCGATACAAAAATCGATCCAAAGAAATTCATGCAATATATTGCGAGTGCAGAACAGTTTTCTACACATCCGATTGCTCAATCTGTTTTAGAAGGCTACGCAGGTCCGCTTTTACCAACAACTAATATCCAGGAATTTGCAGGTGAAGGGATCTTAGCTGAAGTTGATGGCAAACAAGTATTAGCAGGTAATCACAAATTGATGGAAAGATTTGAAATCTCTTTTCCTTTAAGTCAAGAAATCGGTACATTGCTTTATCTAGCGATCGATCAAAGTTACAGTGGTTATCTTGTTATTGCAGATACCTTGAAAGAAGATGCCGTAGACGCATTGGTTCAATTAAAACAGGCTGGTGTGAAGAACACAGTCATGTTGACGGGCGACTCGAAAAAAATTGCTGATCATATCGGGAAGCAAGTAGGCGTGGACAAGATATATAGCGAATTGCTTCCTGAAGATAAAGTGCAGCGGTTAGAGGAAATCTTACAAAGAAACAATAAAAAGACCGCATTTGTCGGAGATGGAATCAACGATGCACCGGTGCTAGCAAGAGCAGATGTAGGAATCGCAATGGGTGGATTGGGAAGCGATGCTGCAATTGAAGCAGCAGATGTAGTCATCATGAATGATCAACCATCGAAGATTGCAGAAGCAATCCATTTAGCAAAGAAAACATTGAAAATCGTCAAACAAAACATTGTCTTTGCTATTGGGATAAAAATTTTGGTACTTGCCTTAGGTGCTTTTGGTTTTGCATCAATGGGAGATGCAGTATTTGCAGATGTTGGGGTGACAGTATTAGCTGTTTTGAATGCCATGCGAAGCTTGCATGTAAAAAATAAACGTTGATCAATGAAGAGGACGAATGAACGTCCTCTTTTTTTTATATCCTTTTCTTAATGAAAAATGTAAAGAAAATAGATAGGATTATAAAATAACTAATGTTTTTAATTTTGCAGAAAATTCAAAATAGCTTGAAATTCAATAAGGTCAATGAAATAAAAGAAAATAACTTATTTTTTTGATGGAAAAAATATGAAAAAACGATGTGTATTAAATAAAAGAATACACACATAAAATAACACTGTCTTGTAAGTTTGTTAAAAATTGAATATGATTACATCTGGATAACAAATTTTTATCATAAAGGAGAGAACGAATGAACAACAAACAATTACGCTGGTTTACTGTTGCGTTAATTGCATTTAACATGGTTTGGGGCATGGGGAATGTAGTTAATAACTATGCTCAGCAAGGAGTATCAGTTGTCACCTCTTGGCTATTGATTTTGGCCATTTATTTTATTCCATACGCATTGATCGTTGGACAATTAGGATCAGCCTTCAAGGATAGTAAAGGAGGCGTCAGTTCATGGGTCGAAAATACGACATCTAATAAACGACTGGCATACTATGCCGCTTGGACTTACTGGGTCGTCCATATTCCTTATTTGGCACAAAAGCCTCAAGCAATTCTGATTGCTGGTGGTTGGGCAGTCCAAGGAAATGGAAATATCGTAAATACGATGTCAGTACAAATGGTAGCAGTTATTTCACTTATTATATTTCTTGCCTTTTTATATTTATCAACAAAAGGACTTTCTACTTTGAAAGTGATTGGCGGACTGGCCGGAACAGCGATGTTCGTCATGTCGATCTTATTTATTCTTTTAGCTGTAACGGCACCGTTCATCAATCCAACGATGGAATTTGCCACACCACATATGAATCAAGTGAAAACATATATTCCAACATTTGATTTCAGTTATTTCACAACCGTTTCGATGCTAGTATTTGCAGTTGGAGGGGCGGAAAAAATATCCCCTTATGTCAACTCTACAAGAAATCCTGCAAAGGAATTTCCTAAAGGGATGATCTTCTTAGCAGCAATGGTAGGGATTTGTGCTGTATTAGGCTCAGTCGCAATGGGTATGCTGTTTGCTAGTGATAATATTCCTAAAGACTTGATGGCAAATGGGGCATACAGTGCTTTTCAAATTTTAGGTAATTACTATGGTATCGGTAACTCATTGATGATCATTTACGCATTGACAAACATGATTGGACAAATCTCCGCATTAGCCTTTTCAATTGATGCACCACTAAAAATCTTGTTAGCAGATGCGGATCCAGAATTTGTACCAAACTGGCTACGTAAACGTAATCGTAAAGGTACATTGGTGAATGGTTATCTTCTGACAGGTATACTAGTAGGAATCATTATTTTGTTGCCGATTTTTGGTATCAAAGATATGAATGAATTAGTAAAATGGTTGACGAACTTGAACTCAGTTGTCATGCCAATGCGTTACCTATGGGTGTTCTTGGCATATATGATGTTGAATAAAGCTTATAAGAAATTCAATTCTGAATATAAATTTGTTAAAAATCCAAAAATCGGTTTTATCTTTGGTGCTTGGTGCTTTGCCTTCACTGCGTTTGCATGTATCCTAGGAATGGTGCCAAAAGTAGATTATACTGCTGATCCTAAAGCATGGTGGTTCCAATTATTTACGAATATCATCACACCAATCGTCTTGATCTTATTAGGTATGATCTTGCCAGCAATTGCTCGTCGAGACAAAAACAAAGAAATCACTGAACCAGAAACAGTGGTTCAGCCTTAAAATAGAAATACTTGTTACAAGAGGTTGTGACAGAAGTGGTCAGCTTCAAGAAATAAGAAGGAATTTACGAAAATTGCTTCTCAAATTTTTGTGAAGTTTCGGCTTGTTTTTCGAAGAAGCTACTTCTGGAACACCGTGAATCAGAGGTTGTGAAAAAGCTGTCCTGCATCAAGTAATAAGAACAGCCAAACAAAAATAGCCCCTCATATTTTTCGTTTGGCTGGGCTTATTACCGCAGATGCAAGCTTTGGAACACCGTTTAAGAAAGAGGTAGTGAGCCTGCCGTTTAACTCCGAGTCACAAGGAGCAATTTCAAAAAACAACTTCTCATGTTTGTTGACTATTGTGACTTGTGACCGAGGTGTTGGCAGGAGAACACCGTTTAAGGAAGAGGTTGTAAAATCAGCGATTTGACCTGAGTATTAGAGAAACAAACGGAAAAATAGCTCCTCATATTTTGCCGCTTTTTGAGCTAATGCTGAAGGTCAGCTGATTGAACACCATTTATTCGAAACAAGGGACTTTGACACGACTTTTGTCACAGTCCCTTGTTTTTTTGCGGCGTTATAAGTGGTATGATCGAACCAAATTCCAAAGAGAAGTGAGGGAGAAGAATGAAGATCATCGTGATTGGACAAAGTGGGTCGGGAAAATCGACCCTCGCAAGGAAGATCAAAGAAATCACCGACTTTCCGCTACTGCCGCTAGACCTTTTATGGCATACAACAGACTACAGTATTCAGGCAAAAAAGTGGTTTTTGCAAGAACAGCAATTGTTTATGGTATCTAATCCGTCATGGATCGTTGAAGGAAATTATACTTCTACATTAGAGGAAAGGATTAAAGAAGCAGATAAGATCATTTGGCTTAAAGTGCCGCGTTATCTCGCCATCTACCGAGTAGTTTGGCGTTCTCTAAAAAGAAAGATAAACAAAAAATCTCGGCCAGATATGCCTGAATCATTTTCGGAGAAACTAAACAGGGAATACTTAGAATTTTTATCTTTTATCTGGCATTTTGAAGAAAACAATGAACCGAAAATACAGCAGCTGATCCAAGTAGCTAATGCAAGAAATAAACTGATCATCCTTAAAACAAGACGAGAGAAACAAGAATTTTTAACTAAATTGAAAAATAGAGAGCAAAAATAATTGACAGTTTTTGTTTACAAGTGTAATCTGTATTCATAAGCTAATGATTACGTTTGTAAACGAAAGGTGTGAAATAAATGGAAAAAGTCAAAACGCCAGTAAAGATCAGTGATTCAGAGTGGGAGATCATGCGTGTTATTTGGACACTTGGACAGACGACAGCCCAAGAAATTACGCAGATCTTAGCTGATTCGATGGATTGGAAACCAGCAACGATCAAAACTTTGCTGGGACGTTTGGTAAAAAAAGAAGTGATCTGGACAGAACAAGAAGGAAAAAAATTCATTTATCATCCAGCTGTCTCGGAGATGGAAACAGTTCGCAGTGCGACGGAAAATCTTTTTTCCCATATCTGTGCAAAAAGGATTGGAGAGACGATTGCGGATCTAGTAGAAGAAGCCACTTTGACTCAAGAAGATATCAATGAGATTTTGAAACAACTGGAACAAAAGCAACCAGTAGATACGATCGAATGTAACTGTATCCCAGGTCAATGTGAATGTAAACAACATCAATAGGAGGAAGAAAAAATGAAACAACAATTTTCAATCGAAGGTATGAGCTGCAATCATTGTGCAGCAAGAGTAGAAGAAACAGTAAGCGCACTTGACGGCGTGCAAAAAGTGAAAGTAAATTTGAAAAAAGCAAACGGTACGGTCAAGTTTGATGAAACAAAAGTTCAATCCGAAAAGATTTGTCAAGCAATCAATGGATTGGGTTATAAAGCAGAGGTGATTTGATGGCAACAGCAGAAACCAAAATGGATACGTTCGTCATTACAGGTATGACTTGTGCAAATTGTTCTGCTAGGATCGAAAAAGAGCTGAACGGACAACCTGGTGTGGTCAATGCCACAGTCAACTTGGCCACTGAAAAAGCAAGTGTCAAATATGAAGGGACGACCACTGAAAAATTAATCCAAAGCGTAGAAAACATAGGCTATGGTGCAATTTTGTACGATGAAGCCCACAAACAAAAAATTGCAGAAGAAAAGCAAGCGTATTTGAAAAAAATGCTATTCGATCTTATATTGAGTACGGTTTTGACTTTGCCGTTGATGTTGTCAATGATTGCTATGATGTTAGGAAGCCATGCGGCGATTGTTCACTTTTTTCATTTTCCAATCGTCCAGTTAGTGCTGTCTGCTCCTGTCCAATTTTATGTCGGTGCTCGTTTTTATAAAGGTGCGTACCATGCAATCAAGACGAAAGCACCAAATATGGATGTATTGGTAGCAATTGGAACATCGGCTGCCTTTGCATTGAGCATTTACAACGGATTTTTCCGTGGACACCCCCAAGATCTTTATTTTGAAAGCAGCAGTATGATCATCACGCTGATTTTGCTCGGCAAATATTTGGAACATACAGCAAAAACGAAAACAGGTAATGCAATCAAACAATTGATGTCTCTTCAAACAAAAACCGCCCAAGTGATAAGAAACGGGAAAGAAGAAACGTTAGCGATTGAAGAAGTAGTCGTTGGTGATCAACTAGTCATCCGTCCTGGTGAGCAGATTCCAGCAGATGGTCGAATTATTTCAGGAAGCAGTGCGATAGATGAAAGTATGCTTACTGGTGAAAATCTTCCTGTAGAAAAGAATCCGGATGACACGCTCTTTGGCGGGACAATCAATACGAATGGTCTACTTCACATGGAAGTTACACAAGTCGGCAAGCAGACAGTATTAGCTCAAATCATTCAAATGGTGGAAGATGCTCAAGGGAGCAAAGCCCCAATCCAAAAAATCGCAGATCGGATCTCAGGGATTTTTGTTCCGATCGTATTAGTCATCGCGTTCATCACGCTCGTAGCTACAGGTTTGATCACTGGTGATTGGCAACTCGCATTGATCCATAGTGTCTCTGTATTAGTCATTGCGTGTCCATGTGCATTAGGTTTAGCGACTCCAACAGCTATTATGGTAGGTACGGGTGTTGGCGCACGAAACGGAATCTTAATTAAAGGTGGAGAAGCATTAGAAGCAGCTGCTCACTTAGACAGCATTGTTTTGGATAAAACTGGAACGATTACAGAAGGAAAGCCCAAAGTTACAGATCTAGTCGGTTCAAAAGAAGTCCTATCTATTTTTTATACTTTAGAACAAGCTTCTGAACATCCACTAGGTAAAGCAATCGTGGAGTACGGAAAACTGCAAGAAGCAGCAACATACGATATGATTGATTTTACAGCCCACCCAGGTGCTGGGATCAGCGGTACGATTAATGGAGTACGCTATTTTGCGGGTACACGTAAACGATTAATTGAATTGAACCTATCATTTGATGAATACCAAGAACACGCGTTAGAATTAGAACAGCAGGGAAAAACAGTCATGTTTTTAGCTGATGAAAAGCAAGTGATCGGGTTGATTGCCGTGGCTGATCAAATCAAACTAGAAGCCAAACAAGCAATCAAGCAGTTACAGAATAAAGGATTAGATGTTTTTATGCTGACAGGAGACAACAAACTGGCAGCCGAAACGATTGGTAAACAAGTTGGTATTGATCCAAAGCATATCTTTGCTGAAGTACTTCCAGAAGATAAAGCAGCCTACGTAGAAAAACTTCAGAAAGATGGCAAAAAAGTCGGTATGGCAGGCGATGGAATCAATGATGCACCGGCTTTAGCATTAGCTGATGTTGGTATGGCAATGGGAAGTGGAACGGACATCGCGATGGAAACAGCCGATGTGACGCTGATGAATAGCAGTTTGGCATCCATTGCACAAACAATCGAGTTGTCTAGGGTGACATTGAGAAAAATCAAACAAAATCTTTTCTGGGCTTTTGTCTATAATACGATTGGTATTCCTTTTGCCGCACTAGGCTTTTTGAATCCAATCATTGCAGGAGGAGCGATGGCGTTTAGTTCCGTCAGTGTATTGTTGAATTCCCTAAGCTTAAATCGACACATGAAAAAGTAAGAGAAGGGATGGAGTAAAAATGAATGGGAACGATATGGAGAAAAAACATGAGCATAAAAAAGAAGTAGTAAACAAAGAAAGTACAGAATCTCATGAAAAACAGATGGAGATGAAACATGACCATAGTCAGATGGATCATTCCATGCACATGGGACATAACCATGGAGATATAGCAAACAGCAAACAAATGGACCATTCGATGCACATGGATCACGAACACGGCGGCATGGATCATTCCATGCACATGGGGAATTTCAAACAAAAATTTTGGCTATCGCTTATCCTAGCTATCCCAATCATTCTTTTTTCACCAATGATGGGAATGGAATTTCCATTTCAAGTAACGTTTCCTGGTTCTGATTGGCTCGTATTGATCTTAGCAACTATACTATTTATCTATGGCGGTCAGCCATTTTTAAGTGGAGCTAAGATGGAATTGAAACAAAAAAGTCCTGCTATGATGACACTGATCGCGATGGGGATTACAGTTGCATATATTTATAGTGTCTATTCGTTTATCGCAAATCTGCTCAATCCACATACACACGTCATGGATTTCTTCTGGGAATTGGCTACTTTGATCGTTATTATGCTACTAGGTCACTGGATTGAAATGAATGCTGTGTCGAATGCCAGCAATGCTTTACAAAAACTAGCAGAATTACTGCCAGAATCAGTGAAACGCTTGACGAAAGATGGAAAAGAAGAGACAGTTTCATTGAAAGAAGTAAACGAAGGTGATCGTTTGATCGTCCGGTCTGGTGATAAAATGCCAACAGATGGTGTAATCTTGAAAGGTGAAACAATTGTTGACGAATCAGCTGTGACTGGCGAATCAAGAGGAATCAAAAAACAAGCCAATGACAAAGTGATTGGCGGTTCTATCAATGGGGATGGAACGATCGAAATCGAAGTAACTGGAACTGGTGAAAATGGTTATCTAGCGAAGGTTATGGAAATGGTGCGAAAAGCACAAGGAGAAAAATCCAAGCTAGAGTCATTATCTGACAAAGTGGCAAAATGGCTGTTTTATGTCGCATTAATTGTGGGTATCCTGGCATTCATCGCCTGGTTGTTCTTGACAGATCTTCCTAATGCATTAGAACGTATGGTAACAGTCTTTATCATCGCCTGTCCTCATGCTCTAGGTTTAGCTATCCCATTAGTTGTTGCTCGCTCTACATCAATAGCAGCTAAAAACGGATTACTTTTGAAAAACCGCAATGCACTGGAGCAAGCCAATGATCTAGATGTGATCATGCTGGACAAAACAGGAACACTAACAGAAGGAAAATTTACTGTAACGGGTGTCGAAGTACTTGATGATGCGTTCAATAAAAATGAAATCCTTCAATATTTAGGAGCATTGGAAGCGAATGCCAATCATCCATTGGCTGTTGGCATTATGAATTATTTGAAAGAACATGAAATCAAGCCTTATCAAGCCGAAAATCTAAAAAATCTTTCAGGAGTCGGGCTAGAGGCAACAGTCAAAAACCAACAAGTGAAAATAGTTAATGAAAAAGAAGTTGAGCGTCTCGGATTAAACGTAGAACAAGCATTATTGAAACCTTACCAAGAACAAGGAAATACCATCAGCTTCCTGATTTTAGAAAATCATCTAGCTGCAATCGTTGCTTTAGGTGACGTAGTAAAAACAGAAGCAAAAGAATTTATCCGAACATTGAAAGAAAGAAAAATCACTCCTGTCATGCTTACTGGTGACAATAAAAACGCTGCCCAAGCAGTAGCAGATTATTTAGGGATCGAAGAATATTATGGCGGTTTATTACCAGATGATAAAGAAGCTGTTGTCCAGAAATACCTTGACCAAGGGAAAAAAGTAATCATGGTGGGTGATGGGATCAATGATGCGCCAAGTTTAGCCCGTGCTTCAATCGGGATGGCAATCGGTGCAGGGACAGATATCGCAATCGATTCTGCGGATGTCGTGTTGACAAACAGCGATCCAAAAGATATTTTGCATTTTCTTGATCTAGCCAAGCAAACGCGAAAGAAAATGATCCAGAACCTCTGGTGGGGGGCAGGTTACAATATTCTTGCAATTCCGCTAGCAGCCGGAATTCTTGCGCCAATTGGTATCATATTAAGTCCAGCAGTTGGTGCTGTCTTGATGTCGTTAAGTACAATAGTTGTAGCTCTAAATTCTTTGACATTGAAAATCAAATAATAATGAAAAAAGGTTGTGACAAAAAACGTGTCACAACCTTTTTTTCGAATAATCGATACTCAATCAGCTGGTTCTCGGCATTCCAGAAGTAGATTCTCCAGAAATTTTATCTTATTTTTTGAAGCGGCTCCCTTTTGTCAGAACTTTTTTGTATACAATTTTTCTTATTATATGCGTTATTTCTAAATAGGTTTTTTTATCGAATTTTACCGGATCTGCTTGTCGTCCATATATTTCTGCTTCATATTGAGTAGTTAATCGAATGAAACGCAGATCTAGCTTGAATTCTTGTTCTATTCGCAGGCTATATTCCTGCAAAGATTCTGCGGGTTTGCGCGGTACCAATGTTTCCAAATGGTTAAGAAGTTTTTGATATGCAATCGTATTAGTAGAAGCAAAAAAATGAAGATAGATAAGATAACTTGTCCAGCGCAGAAATTTTCTGAATAACAATAGAAAGAACAACAAGACGGATAAACACACCCCAAGGCTGAATAAGACGATTTTATAAGCTGGTGTGAGTGTTGTTTCTTCTGATGGAATGACCTCAGATCTCTCACTGGAAATAGTTTCTGCCATATTTTCGCTTTCATTTGGTTGTTCGATAGCAGGCTGGACGGTTTCGGTTGTTTCAGCAACTGGTTGTGAACCCATTGGATTGGCAAATGAAGGGGTTGGTTCAAATGGAAGCCAGCCAAATCCAGGAAAGTATACCTCTGGCCAAGAATGAGCATGACTATTGAGAATGCTGTATTCCTCATTCCCTTGATTATCTGTGCCTGTTCTGAGCCCATTTGTAAAACCTTTTGTCCAGCGAGCTGGGATACCAAGTGTTCGAAGAAGGACGACCATAGAAGTTGAAAAGTTGTCACAATAGCCGACTTTTGAATCAAAGAGGAAATAATCCACATAATCGTGTTCTTTCGGAGTATGCCCGGTATCCGTTTTGGAATAGCGGAAATTTCCGCTTGTTTTTAAATACTGTTCGACAGCTTCGACTTTACGAATTAAAGTTGCTTCATTTTTGGTCAATTCGACCGCCAAGTCCTCAATACGTTTAGGCAAACTTTTTGGCAATTGAAGATTTGTCTGCTGATTTTCTAAATCATCAGCTTTTAACTGACTGCTTTTTAATTCTTCTCTCGTAAAAACTAACCTTTCTGTTTGTAAAGTTGCAGAACGTGTCGATTCATTCGGGACAGGAATGAATCGCTGGCTTTCAGGCAAATAGTAAAGCGTTTGTCCACTAGCTAATGAAAAATCAGTCAAGGTAGTATTTCCATAAGGATAAGGTAAGAAAGCTTGTTTTTTTAGGGTCAATGTAATGTTTTCTTTGTCTTCTATAACGGTTTGGTAGCTCGTGATGTCAACAGGGAATTCTTGGATTGGTTGGATGGGTGCGTCCTGATCTTCTATCCATCCAGAACCGGTGTAATGATTTTTATTTTCGATCTTCCAATAGCCATTTCCTTTTTGGTTCGCTGTAAAAACAACTTCGCCATTATCATATAAAGGTCCACCAAGCTGTTCATCATTCTTACTGAAGCCTGTTCTTGCACTTCCGGTTAATTGATACTCATGGAGTGTGTCATAAAGCCCTTCATCATTAAGATATTCTCGGATCGGTTCACTCGTTTCCTCGAGAGATTGGTGTACTTTCGGAAGATATAAAGGCAAGATAGCGCTAAAAGTTAAGAAACAAATAAGCAGAACTGTAGTCAATGACTGGAATCGAGTGTTTCCCGACAACAACCGGATGGAGAAAAATTGCCTTGCTGCCAGATACACGAACAAAACAGTTACTACCGCAATCATTTCGTACAGTAAATCTTTTTTCCGAAAAACGGTAAGCATCATGAAGTAAGCCATCAAAGAAAGAAAGGGTGCGTACCAATAGTCGTAATCCACGGTCAATGTAATAAATAAATAGATCAGCAACATTATGAGAAAAAAAGCTGTCTTTTCTGGCAAATAATAAAGTTTACCTTGGGATAGATGGAAGAATTCCTCTGTGACTGACGAAAAAAACTGTAAGATCCATAATATGGAAAATGTCTTCGAAGGAAAATATAAAAACAAACAACCTATCATTACTGGCAAAGAAAGCAGCAAACGTACCCATTTTTTAGGAATACAGCAGACAATAAGGCATAGGACACCAATAGTTAGGATAAGAAGGTAGCTGTTTTGCAATTGATTAGCTACTACAAATATAGGAGCACCTACACTTAGTATCACAAAGGAGTAAACGCCACGCAGCCATTTTTCCCGTTTAATCGTCAATCCATTCACCTCCTGGCAATGAACATATCTTGTCTTTTTCTTGGACCATGAGTTGTTTTTCTACGAAATAAACAAGATAAACCGTTCGATCTTTTGACAATGTTTCAATAGCTTCTGAGACTTCAGGAGAATTCTCAGGAACAAAGAGGACGATTTGTTTTTTTGCATATTTTTTCAAGTGTGCGAAAAAAGCTTTCTCATCGCCAGCTTCCAAAGAAGCAAAATAGGTATGACCGGGGTCTTTGCCATGAAAGGCGCGGTTGCCTAATATCAGAAATTCCGGCTGCTTTTCTTTTCTCAAATGCCATAAAGAAAAATACAAGTCTAGCAGAGGTTCAAATTTTGGACTGGGCGAACCCCAAAAGCAAAAAAGAGGAGAACATTCTTCTTCTTGATAATCGTATTCACGGTATAACCACTCTTGAGTATGAGCAGACAATTTCCAATCGATTCGGTTGAAAGAATCACCTGGACGATAAGCGCGATGTTCCCGAAAATCAAGACCTCTTTGGTACGCGTTCAGCTGCTGTTTTTTTTCCAGAACTCTCTGTAATTTTTCTGCTTGAATCTTACAAAAAGCAGGCAGAACAGTCACAGGAAAAGAGATCTCTCTTTTTGCACTTTTTCTGAAAAGTCCTAGACTATCATAGGCTGTAAAAATGACAGTTAATGTTTCATGGCATCCTCTTTCTTTTGGCTGCCAAAGCAATTGGACTTCTTGCGGTTTATTTGTAAGAATCAAAATCTCTTGTTTTTTTTCTGCAAAGATTGCTGGGAAGCCGATTTGTAAACGAGGGAGAGGTAAAGAAAAAGTTCTCTTTTTTGCTATGGAAAAAATAACCTGCATACTTTTTTTGCGATAAACGAGTGGCTGCAATGTACAAGTAACCGAAAGTTTCTTTAGAAAGCTGCTTAATGAAATCAAGCTCCATGATACATAAAGAGTAAAAAAGGCCAACAAGAACCAGCCTAAAGAATTGTTGAATACAAGAGCAAAAAGCACAATGATGAAATATACCAGAAATAACACAAAATTAATGAAATAATCTTTGATTTTTTCCATTGTCTACCTCAATCTACCTCACAGGAATAGGAATTTGTGCAACAAGAGTATGAATGATTTGTTTCTTTTCGTCTTCCTTCAATGAACGATCGTAAAAAATCAGGCGATGGGAAAACACGTAAGGAACTAAATCCTGCAAATCTTTGGGCGTGACGTAATTTCTCCCATGGATTAAAGCATAAGCTTTTGCTGCCTGAATAAAGGAAAGGCTTCCTCGTGGACTGATGCCAAGCTGGATGGCAGCATGACTTCTTGTTGCTGACACTAACTGCAAGGCATAAGATGCCACTTCGGGACTGACAAAGACATTCGCCACATTTGTTTTTATTTCTTCTATTTCATAACTGTTCAATACTTCATTTAAGTTATCCAACACTTTTTCGAATTTATCCAAAAGTAGCAAAAGTTCGTCATCAAAAGAAGGATAACCGATTTGTAGTCGGAATAAAAAACGATCGAGCTGTGCTTCCGGCAAAGGATATGTTCCTTCGTACTCGATTGGATTTTGCGTAGCTAAGACAAAAAAATGATTGTCTAGAGGGTATGTATTGTTGTCGATCGTTGCATGATTCTCGGCCATTGCTTCTAAAAGTGCTGACTGAGTACGAGGAGTCGTACGATTGATCTCATCTGCCAACAAGATCGTGGTAAAGATCGGTCCCGGACGAAATTCAAACTCTTTTGATTGTGAATTGTATACGGAAAAACCAAGAATATCACTAGGCAGCAGATCAGGAGTACATTGGACTCTGCTGAAGGTTCCCTGTACAGCTTTTGCTAGTGCTTTGACCAGTAACGTTTTACCTACACCGGGAATATCTTCGAATAAGACATGACCACCTGCTAATAGGGCCACGATCATCAATTGGATAGTTGAACGTTTGCCGATGACCGCTTTTTCTAATTCTTGTATCAACTGATCGATTTTTTGTTTGGATTCTTCTATTTTTTCTTCCATTTTCACATCACCTTCTCATAAAATCGCTATTTATTTCATTGTAATGGAAGGGAATACATCCTACAAGCAAAGTGATCTTATTATGTTTTTTTAAAGTACATTCGTTTTGAAATGAGAATACGATTAAATTGAGTAAAATAAAAAATAATGAGGAAGATTTGCGTATTTAAATAAATAGAAAGGGAGTTTTTTATCTTTTTAGGAGTGAACCCATTTTGATCAAACAATATGTTTAGAAATCAGGTGAGAAATGATCGATGAGATGGCAAAAACTATTATCAAAAAATGCACAGAATTTATTTTCACTAATCAATCTAATGAAAGATTTGATCTGGCGAAAAGCTGATTTAGCTGAAGAACTGAAAATCGATGTTAAAACAGTGGATCGGCATCTGAAACGTTTGGCGGAAAGCGACTGTCCCATTCAGCTGATTCTTCATAAGAAAACCGTTCAGTTAGTTTATGATCAAGGATATAGCGAACCTTATCTCTTGTTTGTTTTTCTGATCCAATCACCCCCGTTTTGTTTACTGAAAAATCTGCTATTGAATGAACCTTACGAGCAGAAGTACGATCGTTCTACGCAAGAGCGATTGAGAAAGTGGTTTGGCGAGTACCACCTTTCTTTTTCTTATAAAAAAGCACAGATCTTTGGTTCAGAAAGAAAAGTAAGATATCTGCTGTTTTGCTTTTTGAAAGATTTTCCGCATTTTTTTGCAGATGATGGAGAGCAGTCCTTTTCTGAGATGTTCATCTAATTATTGAAGCAAAGAAAGGATCCGGCAGAAATCGAGATTTTAGGAGACAGTCGAACACTATTCTTTGAATTGTTTCCTGAATTGCTATTTAGAGAGGAGCAGATTTTGCCAATAAAAGAAAAAAATTATCTAGCAATTTTGCGCTTGAGCTGTAACCAGATTACTGAAAAGCGGTGGAAACGGATAGAAGAGACACAAGACTATCGGAAATTGACGATTGTGACTGAAAAGCTTGATTCGCTGTTTTGGCTGAATAGCGAATTTGAGAGCGAAAACAAATCAAAGCTGACAAAAGTACTTTACCAAGAATGGCTTCGTTACGTAATTGGTATCCATGACCGGCTGATAGAAGAAGTTCGTTATTATCAGGAAACATTAGAAAAATTTCCCAATTCCAAAGATAAACTATATCAATTTCGGCTAGCGATCCAACAAGCACTTGCACACCCCGCAGTAGAGTGGGGGATGCTTTTACTGAAAACACTCCAGGAACGAGGGTATTTAGATGTCCACCCTCCTGAAGTGAAAATCGTCTTTTTTTTTCGCTATGAACACCAAGAAGCAAGAAGACTTGCTGGGGTACTGAACAAAACGCTAAGACATCGAAAACGGATCTCTATACATGTATGTACTCGAAATAAGCCGCCTCGGTATGCAGATCTAGTGATCACCGATCATTTTTTTCCACTAGACCATAACGAAGATCAAAAAACGTATCTGTACCATCCTTCATTTGGTATCGAAAGACTTCTTACCGATATCAATTACTGGTTAGGCAAAAACCGATAAAACCTTTGGAAAAAAGATCAAAACAAGTTAGTCTGTGCTATAATAAAAAGCGATTAGTAAAGGAGGAAATCCATTGGAATTAAAGAAATTAGAAGTTCCCACATCTTCGATCACAGAAGTGAAACGATCGCCGATGGATGTATTTGCTCAAGCGCGAGACGCGGGAACTGGCGTATATATATTTAATCGTGAAAAAGTAGCTGGCGTGATGCTGACCCAAGAACAATACGAAACGCTCTTGCAAGAACTAGATGTCCTTCGTCAAACAGTGAAAGTGGAGAGGAAAGAACCAAAAGAAATAAACGAAGAACCTATTAACAAAACAGCTTCCGTCGTATCCAATGCTGAAGGGATGGAAGAGCTGGCCCAAACATTACAGCACTCGCTCATTACTGGTGTGACGATTACAGCAAAAAATCTAGATGAACGAATGGTAGCACTAGGTTTTATTACGAAAAAGACCGGATTTGGCGGAGTCGTGGATATGCTTAGCGAGTTGATGGAAACTGGGAAAATCAACTACCAGTTAAGAAGAAAACCGCAAAATCGGACAATCATAGCTGAAATCATAGGAGAGCAAAACAGTCAATCTCAATCGATGGATAAAATCATCATCAAGAAAATTTTTCTACATGAGCTATAAGAAAACCATGTTCGCACTTCTAGGCAAGCCAGGCTTTGAAGACCTTGCCAAAGAATTGAACGAACGCCTTTAAGATAAGGGTTTTTCGCTAGATTTAAAAAATCAGTGATAGAAACATGTTCGCTTATAAATAAAATTAGTGATAGTTTTAGTGATAGTGAGCTTAAAAAAGCACTCAATTTGAGTGCTTTTTTATTTGCTCTTCTATATAGTTTTCTAGTTGATTCATTGATCTTTTTTTCACTTCGGGAGAAATATGGGCATAGACTTGTGTAGTGGAAACATCTTTATGACCTAAAAAATCTTTGATATCTTCTAAAGGTATTCCTGCTTGTCTCGTTCTAGCTGAAAAAGCAAAACATAATGTTGGTGTTTTCCTTTCAGCATATCTATCAGCAAGATGTAGAGTAGGACAACCTCGTGAGCCAAAAGTCCTGTGCAAATCGAGTTACAACACACACATGATAAAGAAACTTTTGAAAAGAACTATAAAGTATACGTTGAATTGGCAAGAGATTCAGCAATGAAATATGGTATTCCATTAACATTAGACACTCCTTATAACCAACCAGGAATCAAATCGCATTTATGGGTAACACAAAATATTTGGGGCGATCATACAGATCCTTACGGTTATCTTTCTGAAATGGGTGTAAGTAAAGAAAAACTAGCCTATGATTTGGCTCATGGTTTTACGGATGATAATCCAACTACTTCGGAGGATAAACCAGTAATTGATCCAACTCGAGCAGGTGCTGCAAATTCTACGCTGACAGATGGAACAAATTACGCCCACATTGATCAGTTCGGAGAAATCGAAAACGCAAACTTGCATGTAGCTGGATGGCACATTGCTAATTATAAATACGAGTATATTTTCATTATGGACTACAATACTGGAAAAGAACTAGCTAGAGTAAGAGCTGATGGGATTTATAGACCAGACGTAAATCAAGCTTATAATACTT
>NZ_JAPRGK010000014.1:0-46811 GCF_035726465.1 Enterococcus sp. E4-150
TAAATTCTATCGAAGTTTACGCACTGCCTCTACCACGATTAAAGGCATGGAAGCCATCCGAGGATTATATAAGAAAACCCGAAAAGAAGGCACTCTCTTCGGGTTTTCGGTCTGTACTGAAATCAAGATATTATTGGGAATCCCAGCTTAAATCATAGATACCGTAAGGGATTTTATTCTTTATTTAAAACTTTGCAACAGAACCGTTTATTTCCTATTGCAATCGACATTGGTACTCTCTCCTTTCATCGAAATAACCCTATGAAAAATATAGCTGCAATCATCTTGAATAGTAGACTCACAAGGGCTAACACAAAGCGCCAAAAGATCAAACAAAATATCAGTATTCCTAAGAATACTACGAAGTTTAAATGTACAGCTGCACTATGACGCATAAGTATCTCGCCAATACACAGTACGAACAACAGAGGAATGATTTTATTCATATGGATCTCCTTCTTTCTCTTAGGTTATCGGGCTTTGCCCGCTTATTTCGCACCACCTAAGCGGCGGGGGCGGTTGGAGCGATTGGTGCGAAATAAGAACCATTCCCTTAATTTCAAGGTTTTTTGTTCTTATTTCACACATTCTCACTTTTCGGTATAAATGGTTATTGACCTTTTTTCCTTTCAAATCGTTGATATGGCATTCGTTTACGGTCAAGTTCATTTTGGATTTCTTCTGTATCGTCGTAAGTGTAGGTGTCTAAAAAATCAGTTAAAGTCGTGTACCAGTCGTCGCCTGGATTATCTACTTCTTCTACATATTCCCTCAAAAATGCTTCGGGTACAGCGAGTTCATAATCCATTCCCATTAACACGATAGATTCCGTCCCACACGTCAAAAATCTAGTAAATACAAGATAATAATCGTCTACCGTTGCATCTTTGCTGTTTAGCTCTTCCATTTCTTCTTCCATTAATTCCATGCTCTCAAAAATTGAATAATATTCTGATTCTGAGTAATAGTGTTTCCTACAAATCGTGTAGCTGACAAAGTTTTCGACCAGCTCACTCCTTTCTAGGTACACATTCATGATGTATTTTTCTGTTTCTAGTCGTAGAAGCTCTGTTCCTTTTTTTACCGTTTCAGGACGACGTTTATACACGTCTAAATGATTATGGCTGACTGTGACCTTCGTTTGACTCGTTTCGCTTTCCATATACAACTGTTCTTCCACTCTTTGAATAAAGTACTTCATTTCTTCCATACAACTAAAGTCTTTTTGAATCCGTCTGACTACTTCATTCAAATGTTCTTTGTTTGTTAAAAAGTGAGAAACATCTTCCATTGTTAGTTGATAAGCCACATTACTCATTTTCATTTTCCTCCTTTTTCATGATGTAACATGCGCCATACTTGTTGACATTTTCAAAGTAGTCCAACCATTCACTTGAAACAGTCTTGGCTTTTTTCGTTTCGACAAATTTCGCATACGTTAGTTCTAAAGCTTGATATTCAGAATGTTTAATAGTGCTTGGTTTGACACCTACTTCCAAGCATAGTAAGGCTTGGAAAAACCATTTTCCATTTTGTTTTTTCAGTTCTTCCAATGTTCGATAGTACGTCGCAATGAGATTCATTTCGACACCTGATTCAATCATTTCTTCCACTGCGACTGACAATTTTTCCTTGTAATGTTTTTTAGGTACACGTGTTTCATGGTATAGGAACGTCATATCCTCCATTTTTTGTGCCATTTTATCCAAAGGTAATTTGACAAATTCGTCATAGTAATTTTGAGCCATATTTTTTTCTCCTTTTTAGTTCTCTAATTTGGTTAACCAATATTCGTTTTCATAAGTTTCCAAGTTTTCTTGATAATGCAGTTCATATCCTGCAATCTTCACTAGGTCTTCAAATAGCATAGTCGGTGCATCCTCTACTAAAGGGGTTTCTATCGTCCAGTACCGCGGAATAAGTAAAGCTTCTGCTACTTTTTCAGAAATGACTTCTTTGTCCACCAAAATTTGAACGACTTCTTTTACAGTCAATAATTTATGTTGTGTTTTCATCAGCGTTTCTTTCCTTTCTCATCAATCAAAATATAATCGCCATAAGACAAGGTGTATTTTTTTCCGCATGTTGGACATTGATACAAACGATAGCTTTTGATACATTTCGCTCTTTGTCCACAATCGCATTCGACAGTATGTGGTGCATGATAGTTTGGGAATAATTCGCTGAAGGGAACACCCCAATAATCAAATTTCTTTCGCATGATTGATTCTGCCTCCTCTTAGGAAAGGGTTTACTTCCTTTCGTTAGTTCTTTCTTTATTGATTTGTTGGCCAGAATGAATCAACGAAAAGCGACAAGGACAAGGGCGCGCAGCGTGCCATTTACCCTTGTCCTTGTCGCTTTTTGGTGATAAAAGGCAACTTGTTGCCGGTCTGGCAAATCAATAAAGAGATAACGAACAGGAACGAACCTTTTGGTGAGAGGAAGTTTTTTCTATTTTGTCTTGCTTTGCAAGACCCTTTATCTTAGTGAACGTGCAACGTTCACTTCCTTTCTTCTCGAACGGCGGTGGCGGTTGGAGTGAGAGAGGTTTTTCAATTGAGAAGGCGCTCGCGCCTTCCTAAAAAGGCCTTTTCATTTTTCTTGTTTCTATGTAAAACAAAAAGAGCTGCAGTCCTACATTAGGATTGCAACTCTTCTTTTTTTATATGCCCATCGATCGTGTAAAATGATCGGGATTTCTAACATACATGCTAGCAATAACTAGCTGATTTCGTTTATTGAAGTGACCTGTGACGGCAATATTGTATTTTCCATCATCCATAACTAGCAATTTATCGATAATTTCAATATCTGCAACTACACAATTAATCGATTCATGAATCGTTTGTAAAGTAAAGCGAACCAATAACGGTTGCGTTTTTATTACTCGGATTTTATCAAGCAAACCAACATATTTGTTCATCACAATCACCTCGCTAAAATTATAGCAAAAATCCAATCATTTGGATATTTCAATTATGCTATAATAGTCTTGCTGTCTGCTACCCCGGCCTAATCTGGCAAGGGGAGGAGGTTATAGGTTTGAAAATTCTTTTTGATTTTGTTTTTGCAATCATGGCAGAAGTAGCCGCGCACTATATCTGCAAATGGCTTGATTGTAAATTTGCCAAGAAAGACAGTAAGCCTACCCGTTAATTCTTATAATAGAAACGTAAAAGAAAACCACTAGCCCGCCAGCTAGTGGTTTTTGGTTATAGATTGAAAATTCTTTTTGTTGACTAAATTATAACATAAACCGTAGCAAATGCAACCAATAGAAAATGCTACTTAAAACGGTAGATCATCATCGCTAATATCGATTGATTGTCCACCAAATGGATTCTGTGAAGCGTTCAATCCATTGTTGTTAGGCGTCGCTGTATCCCGTTGTTCAAAAGTGGTGGTGCTTGGACTCGTGGACGATTGATCAGCGTGCGCACGGCTCTCTGTCGCTGCTTTGCTTTCTAATAGTTGGAAGTTATCAGCTACAACTTCTGTCACATACACACGTTGTCCTTGCTGGTTGTCATAAGTCCGTGTTTGAATCCGTCCGACAACGCCGATCAAGCTGCCTTTTTTAGCTAATGTCGCCATCGTTTCTGCTGGTTTGCGCCAAATCACGCAATTGATAAAATCAGCTTCTCGATTGCCGTTTTGATTCGTGAAATTACGATTAACTGCTAGGGTAAAAGTAGCCACTGCTGTGCCACTTGCGGTATAACGTAAATCTGGATCTTTGGTTAACCGTCCTACTAAAGTTACATTATTGATCATTTTTATCTCTCCATTTCTCTGTTCATCTGTTGGTGTCTTTGATAAGCTATTTTTCGCTCTTTTTCTTCGACGTGAATCACTTTTTCCATCAAATTACTAATCGAATCCATTGTCTCTTCGTACGTGATCGACGCAGCATAAGGATTGCTTTTTTGATATTTCTTCCAGGTATCTTTTAGCTCATGACTATTTTTCAGTACATCCATATCCTTTTCGTAATAAATCTTTAACGGATCAGTTTTTCCTCGACGTGTAAATGTATTTCTCACACTATCTTTCAAGGTCTTCTCATCGATCTTTTCCATTTTAGGAATAGTATAGAGATCATAAAAATCTTTTCCTCTCGAATTATCTGTTAAAAAATCAAAGGTTGCACTTAATTTTTCGGCAATAATTTGTTCTGTAGGATAAGATTCCAAAGGAATCGTTCGATCTTCAAACATCAATTTATGACTGTGAGTGATCGTTGCAGGATAGATCGAATCACCTGTAGTCACATCTACCTTAAAATCTGGCCGCATATTTTCCAAATGTGCCAGCACACGTAAGCTAAATCCTGGATAGTAATCGGCTTCTCTCGTTTCTTTCATTCCTTGAATCTCAAATTGAATGCCTTCTTTCGTCGGCGTTGAAAAAATATCGTTTAGAACCGTTGTTAATGTTTCTTTGGTTACTTTCATTTCCCGTAAAGTCGTATCAATGTCTTTGGTTGTACGATTTTCAATGCCATACTTTGAGCCAATTAAGAAGCCGCCTTTTAACACAAAATTTTCACGATAAGGAGACTCTGAGATTTTTTCCAAGAATTTTTCCATCATAAAATGTCTTAAAACAAGCTGCGGATCAACTTCTTTTTCTCTAGAAATATTCTTCACTTTTGCTTTTAATTGCGTAGGTGTCATGTGTCTTCTCCTTTAATTTAAAGCCATAATATAAGAGCGCATCGTTTTATCTGTAGGCAAAATTCGTCGATACTCATTCAATTTTCTAAGATTTTTTCTGTCCGACTCCATGTAGTTTTTGATTGCTTTTACTTTGATTTCATCCTCAACGTTATACCAGGGATTCCAAATGTCACACAAGGTTCTTTCTGGATCATAAGCTATAACAGGATTCCCATAGCGACTCTTTATTTCGATCTTGCCTAATTCATACCATTCCGCTTTTGAATAGTGTAACTCAACCGCGAATTCCTTCAACCCCTTTTCAGAAACGTGATAACCGTAAGGTACGGTTAGATCGATCTGTCTAGGGATCATATCCGTTAAATCATATAAATCCAACGCGGTGATATGCGAAATAATGCCGCGTTCATATTTTTTTTGCGCCATAAACAATTCATCAGGAAATTGACCAGGTAAGGTGAAAAAGCCTGGATACTCTCGATCCAGCTCCCCTCGATCTACCATACGTTTGATCGTAACAGGAGAAATGCCCGCTTTTTTAGCATCCTTCAAAGCCAAAGTTCCATTAAATTCTTCTAGTAGCTTATATACCATTGCTTTTGTCATTTTCTCCCTCCTTTGTATACGTATAAACTTATAAATATAGTATAACATAAGTTTATACGTATACAATAATCAGGAAGATTTTATCGATCTAATTCGATTTCTTTTTGAATCCGTTGCTGGTTCTTTAATTGCTGCAGTCTTCGTTTGCTGGCACGCATTTTTTCCTGTTCTGAACGAATTTTGGCTTTTTGATTTTCGATTTCTTGTTGTTTGTGTGTTGTATTACGCATAAGATTAACCCTCCATTATTTTGTAGTGCGTCGTGTTCTTTTCTTGAAGTTCGTTTTTTTCTTTTCAGAAAATTCAAAGCCTGTAGTGAAGTCTTCTTTTAAAACAATCGTTGCTTCAAACGAACCCTTCTGACCTTTTAACCCTTTCACTGGTTGGCTTGTTCGGCTGTTTTGAATAATCTCCTTCAGCTGTGTCGCTGTGAGTTTCTTTTTGGCAATCGTTGTCCATAATTTAAAATCACAGACTTCAGACGTACATGCTGCCACCTTTTGATAAAGTATGACTTCTTGTTCCTGGCATTTTGGACAAATTCCTAAATGACGCGCGGCTTCTTGCTTTTCACTGGCTGCTTTCACTTCTTGTAACGTCGATCCAAAATCAGTGGATTGGATTTGCCCTGGTACGACTTCCAATAAGTGAGAGACAAATTTTTGGATATTAGCTAGAAAAGTGGTTTGTGTTCCTTTTCGTTCTCCAATCTTTAATAAGTAGCTTTCCCATTTGGCGGTCATTTCGGCGCTCGTAAGCAGCGGATCTTCTTCCTTCTCTTTTCCGTCGCTCTCTTTTCCAAATAACTTCTTCCAACCTAGATCTACCGGCACTTTTCCGATTGCTTTTAACTGAAGCTGCTGAACTTGCGTCAAGATCGTTGTTTCTTCATAGGTATATTTTTCCGCAAACATGGCCACCGTTGTTTTTAACACTTGTTCATAAATGGCCTGCTGCAGTGGACTTAATTGTTCAAAAGCCGCTGCCGTCATGACCGTTTTTGTAGGAATGATCGCGTAATGTTCCTGGACTTTCTTATTATTCACATATCGACTATTCGGTGTATGAATAGGAGTAGGAATGGCTTCGGCCTTTAAAAAGTGTTTGTATTCGTCTAAGTGATCCAACAGATACGCATATTCCCCTTCTGTAATATAAGGGGTATCTGTTCGTGGGTAGCTTAGATATTTCCCTTCATACAACCCTTGCATGGATTCCAAAGTATCTTTGGCACTAGCTTTCATGAGCTGATTCATTTTAGACTGAAGGCTGGATAGAGAAAAAAGACGTGGACTTGCCGCACTTTTTTTCTCGGTTTCAACTTGGTGGATCGTACCTGGCTGTTTTCCCAATTGAACCCCCTTTTCTTTTAAATAATCTTCAAATGCTTCTTGCGTCGCTTGGGTTTCATTCGGATCAAGCTTCGCATCAAATGCGCCATTTTGAGCGATTACTTGGGCTTTTCCTTCAAAATAAGGCTCTTTTTGGAAGTTTCTAATCTTTTCCTGCAGCTGATAAATCATGTAAAGCGTTGGGGTTTGGACTCTGCCTAAGGAAAAACTTCCTGGTATGCCTTTTTGCTGCAAGAGTAAACTATACAGTGGGCTGCCGTTCATGCCGATCAACCAATCAGCGATCTGGCGTGCTTGTGCTTCTTCAAATTTGGGATAGGTCTCTTCTGCGTCTCGTAATTGCTGGAATCCCTGATAAATGGCTTCTTTTTCTAAGGAGTTGATCCAAAGTCTTTTAAATATCTTTCCATGATCGGCGCCTGCTTGTTGAATGATCGTCCAAGCTATCAGTTCCCCTTCACGATCGCTATCTGTCGCAATAATAATGGTGTCGGCCGATTGAAGTTGCTGTTTCACCACCTTGAATTGCTTTTTCTTATCTTTAGGAACATGATAGTGATAATGTGTAGGGAAAATAGGCAAATGCCCTAATGACCATTGTTTCCAATTTTCATCGTACATATCGGGCGAATCTAACTCGACTAAATGACCAAAACCATACGTGATCACAGTTTCACCAGGAAACAATCTATCTTGGATTTCAAAATACCCGTCTTTTCGGGTGGCTTTAGAGAAGCTATCGGCATAAGCTTTCGCTTGTGACGGCTTTTCTGCTAAAATAACGGTTTTCATCATGACGATTTCACTCCCTTTCTTGTTGTTTGCCTTGTTGAAACAACATCGCACGTTTTTGCTTTCTGATCTCTTGTTGGTGGATTTCATGCTTCAATTGATCATTCCAATCCTTTTTTACTTCAGGAACAAATTCATGTTCATGATTTTTATAGCCTTTGTAGTATTGTTCTGCTTTATAAGAGAAAAGAATCTGAGCATTAATATCCCCTTTTTCTTGATAAAAACGATCAAAATCGTACGTACCATCCACGCGTTCACAACCTTTTAATTCTTTTGCGACTTCTCTACAAATATCTTTCAAATTAATAGCTTCTATTGAATCGTTAACAGAAAGCTGCTGACCAAAAGACGTATTTACTTTGTGAGCGGAAACCAGCTGGTTTGTTAATTGCAGATTGTTCTCTGTCTTGTGTATGGCCATAATAGCTTCTGGTGTGACCTTTTCTTCTTTTGCGACTTCTTCATAAATGATTTTGTATTCTTTTGGCACTTGCCAATCATTAGCGATTCCTCGTTCACAACGTACTTTCTGATTCGTAAATGGATCGACTGCGCCCATTAATTGTTCTTTTTCGTAGAAAATATGTCCTGCACGGTCATTATCCACACAAATCTCGATGGATTGAGGAAAGGCTTGTTTCTTTCTCAATTCAGATACTGCCTCACCAAAATAATGACTGATCACATGGTGTTTTAACCCTTCCATAGAGACTAACCACGTATCGTTTAACTGATCACGATTCAGTGCAGCATAGCTAAGTAAATCAATACTACTCTCAAAAAATTTTAACTGCTTAGGGTCACCGATCTTTAGGTTAAAGCCATGATTCGCTGTCGAATTTTTATCTATATGCTTATATGTGCCTCTCTCACCAAAACGTTCATAATCAATGAACGTTCCTTGATAACTCGCCCCTACTGTCTCTTTTGTCTGTGGATCTTTCCATAAAAAGGCAACCGCATGATCTAAACGATCGTCTCGAACTAAGAAATTTTGTCGTTCATGTTTTGGCTTTAGTTCGGCAATCAACCCTTCTTTTTCTGCATAATCAATCAGCCACTCTGGTAGTTTTCGTCCTTCCTTCAGATAATTCCTTCCTTTTTCTGTGAGTGGTTGATAATCAACGGGGTGATCTTTGTACTTTTCTGTCTCAAAATGAAGATTTTCCACTCGTTCTGTTTTGTCTTCATTCTTTAGAATAAAATCAGTGGCTGCTTTAAATTGTTGCTTAGGGTCTTGGATCTCTTTGTCTATGAAAAAAAGTTTAGCTAATTCAATAATGTCGCCACTAATATTTTGACTATTCCAATAAAAACGTTGTTTTCTTCGATCAAAAACAAAAGAATCATGGTCTTCTAAGCGATAGTCTCGTCCTTTATTGACTACAGCCATTCCATTGTTTCGAGCAAAATCCACTATATCGATCTGTTTACATCGATCAATAAGACTCATTTTTTTCTCTGTCATTTTCAAACCTCCCAAAAGAAAAAAGACTATCCGTTTTTCAGATAGTCTTTTTTACTTGTTTTATACGCGTTCTTTTTGTGACAATTGTTGTTCATAATAGATTTCATTTTTTCGTTTGGCCACTTCTGACACTGTTTCAAGTGAAAATCGGAATGGATTTCCTAGCGCAAATTCTTCTGAAGGTAACGCCGTTTGAATCTCTTTTCCATAACTTTTTCCTTTTAAAATCACTTGATTATGCTGCGGATCTTCAATAAACGCCGCATCCTTCAAATGTAACGTTCGGCCCGTGTCTTCTTCCAGGACTTTCCCGTCTTTCTTGTCGATCCAAAGTGAGCCAACGGGCACAATATTCTTTTGTTCTGCTGTTTCTACAACATTTTTCTCATCCTGCTTCACTTCTGCTGGCTGGATCTCTGGTTCTCTTTCTCTGTATTGATTGATTTCATTAGAAATGGTTTGAATGAATTCATTTGCGACACGACTGACATCATTCATGATTTTCCCACGTTCCGCAGCTTCCTTATCATCCAACGTCTGACCATTCTTCGTCCATGTCGCAATATAAGGAATAGCTTTCTCCGAGGTGTCCATCCCAAAATGCTTGCACACAATATAGGAGGTCATTTCTGCCTGTAGTTCTTTTGTTGCAGTATCTAATTCTGAAAATTTGTGCATTCTAGCATGGGCTAATTCGTGAATACTTGTGGCTAAATGCTGCGTAGGAGTATTTCGAGTATTCATGACGATTTCTTCTTCGCCAGTAAATTCGTTACGAACGTACGCCCCACGTGCTTGTCCTAATTCTCTTTGATAGACTTCACTTTCTGTCATATCTCGAATTTGAATTCCAATATTTTTGGCTACCGCTTGAATCCCAACTTGAAGTTCTGTATGCCCTGTTTGATCCAATTGAAAATCAAAGACGCGGTTCGGGAAGATTTTCGGATAGTCTTCAGGCTTCAATTGTGTTTGTGTGATATCAAACACTTTTTCAATCGTGTAGTAAGGTTTTTTGATCACTTCGATTTGACCACTTTCGATTCGTTTTTTATCTTCTGGTGTAGCCTCTGTTTCTCGAACAAAGCCACGTCCTTTCTCATAAAATCCTTTGACCGTTTTTCTGACAAAGATCTTGTTCCCTTGTTCCCCTTTTTTGATATAGATTCCTTCTTTTTTCAACGCGGCACGACCTAAACAAGCCGTTGCGCCTGGAAATTGTTCCTCGATCAATAATTGATTTCTAAAGGATCGTTCTGGAAAACGAGACATAAAATTCAAAAGTTCTTTGACGTCTTCAGGTGAATGAGTATGCTTTTTCACCGCATCAAGCGCCTGTTGGGAAAGTGATTTGACTTCTTGCTTAATCTCTTCTGCCGTTCGTTTTTGATAACCCTTTTGTTTTGTTTTTGTCTCTTTAATCTCATTTTGTACTTTTGAAATAGGTTCATTTTTGACTGTTTGTTTTTGTTCCTTCTCAGGTACTTGTTCGCACAATCTAGCTAACTCTAAATAGATGGGGTGATTACTATTGACGCCATCCCCTAGATCCATTCGTATCTGATCTACTACTTCTCCATTCTTCACTTCTTCAAAATAGAATTTATAATAGCCTGCTTCTGCGGCGAATTGGTTATCCAGTGTTTTGAGTTGATCGATCAATTCTAGTGTTACGATCTCCCCACCATAACTTTTCAACCCTTTTTCTGGATCATTTTCGTTGAATTCTACTCGATAAAAATGATCGTTTTCTTTCTCCTTCAAAGAATCAGTTGGTACAGCCTCTTCAAGTAATTCACGAACAGCTGCTTTTTCCTCTTCCGACGTGGCTTGGTATTTTTTAGATTCCTCAAATTCCCCGTTTTCATTCAGTTCTAAAGCGACTTTTCGATAGCCTTTCAGAAAATAAATGGTCGGATTTTTTTTCCATTGCGTCACTCGTCCGCTGTCAATGATTGCTTGTACTTCAGGAAGAAGGTTTTCTTTTCCTTTTTCCGATCTTTCTTTCAGCTGTTCTAATGTTTCCAATTTCCGTTGGTATTTTCGGATCGTAGCGGCTGAAAAAGTCGATTCACCTTTTTCAAAGCGTTCGATTTCTTCTTTGATTCTTGGAATATTCTCGATCGTCATATCCAGTCCGCCGTACTTGTTATAGCCCATTTCCTTTATCTCTTCTTGTCTTTCAAGTTTTTCTACTTGTTTTTCTTGTTGCTTGATCTCTTCTCTCAGACTATGCACTTTATTTTCGATTCGCTCTTGTTGCCTAAACCAAGAATGCCCATTTCTCTTATCGTTCATTGGTTGACCGTTGGTCTTTCTCTGGTGTTCAAACATCTTTTCAATTTGTTCGTTTAATTCATTTTGCAATCGTACTAATTTTCTTTTGGATTTTCCCAAACGACTATTGTCTAGTGGTTCTTTTTCTTCTGCCATGTCCGTTTCCTCCTAAACAAATGGATAATCTTCTGTCGCATCGACGAACGTCTTCGTAGTCAGATTTAACGTTAAAATATCGCCACTTTGATAAGCTTTTGCCGCTTTGTCTGTGACGACAAAAGATCTGCCTGTTTGAATTTCTGTCACAAAAACGAGATTGTCTCTGCTTTTTTCAACAACAACTCCAATAGTTGAATAAGCCATTTCTTCTTCCTCCTTTCTTTTGATATAATGTAGTCGGAAATCGCACCACTCAATAAATTGGCGGAAAACAATTCATTGAAAAAAAGAGTCCTGGACAATCACGTTCAGGACTCTTTTACTTCTTTTATTCACTTAACAACTAACACTCTGTGAGTGAAATGGACTCTTCAATGCTTTTACATGGAAAGTTATTGATTCCCTCTTCATTCATTTCCCAAGTAGTATAATAAGGTGCTAACTTGCCCTCATATTCTTGAATGATAAAATATTTTTCACCATTCACATGATTACAACAATACACACCAGTAGCTGGGTACTCAACGACTAAAAATTGATTTGGATCAAACTGTTCGTTTCTCAACATTTCTCTTATCTGGAACAAATGCTCTTTTTCCAAACAATCGGGAAGTTGTTCGATTCGTTCTTTTTTTAGTGATCCTTCTATGACTTTCCATTGATTCAAATATCGTTTCATTTCTCTTCCTCCTACTGTCTTTCTTGTTCCATTTGAATTCTTCGTTGTTGCTCTTCGTATGCTTTACTTGCGTGGTATTTTTCTTCATGGGCATTAATCGTTCGATTTAATTGACGTAAACTCCGCTGTGTGACAACTCTTTGTTGGAATTGTTTCCTGCGCTTCATGAATTCTTCGTAACTATATTTGTATTCATTCGTTGGCAATTGTTTAAGCGTTCGAAAGGATCGTTCATTGTAAATAGATTGCATCTGATCAACACTTTCTATTAATGGTTTTATTTGACTATCCTGTCTCTTCAGCTCTGTTAGGATGGCATTTCCTGTGTGCTTTTTTAAATCAAAGAGAGCATTTTTCTCTGCATCCTTTGATTCTCTCTTGCTTTCCCCATAAAGACTTTCTGCTTCTTCTTTCAATGCTTTTGAAATCTGTATATATTCTTGATATTCAGGTTCTTTTGTTAACACATATTGGGTTAACTCGTCGAGTTTCTCTCTTGTGTATGGTGAAAGTTTAGTTCGATTTTCATCCCCATAATTCCATTCCGAACGTTTTTCAGGTAAGGTTCTATATACTTCATTTAATAAGTTCATTGCGTGTCGATCATAACGTACTGGCTCTTTTACCACTTTTGTTAAGCTGTTACGCAAATCACTTTTTCGTGTCAATAAATTTCGTTTCTCCATACCAATCATTCGATCCTTTTCATAAGAAAAACGTTCTAACTCATGTACATAATTGGTCTTCATTGCGTCTAATGTTGCTTGTCTTCTCTTACCTTTCGGTACGATATAACTCACACCATTTTCAACCTCAGTGTAAGGTTTACGCGTATTTTCTTTTTCAACAACTGCAAAATGAATATGGATATGTTTAGTATTGCGGTGAATCGTTGCCATCCAGTAGCCTGTTTCATTCAGTTGCTCTTTCTCGAATAATGTCTCCATCATTTTTCTTCCAGCTGCTTTTAATCCTTCTTCATCTAAAGTATCTGTTTTGGGATCGTACAATCCTATTTTTTCAAGATACGAATTATCATGAGAGACAACATCTTGATAAATGATTGAGCCTTTTTGTTGTCCTCTTTGGAAGATTTGCTTAATCTCCTTCAGATCACTTCCTTTCACTTCGTCTGAAGCCATAGAAAAAACTCCAGGAAGGTTTCCTGAAGCTTTTTTGTGTGGCTCTGTTTGATATTTTTTTATTGCTTGGTTCAAGCGTTGGTATTCTTTTTGTTCACTTTGCGTCAGTTCTTTCTTTTGTTCTAACGCATAGTGACGGGTCATATAAGAAAGATATTTGGTAAAATCTTGTTCCTCTAACTTGTCAAAGTTGATTCCATTTCCCATCAAAGATTGAGCTTCATTCGACGTTTCGCTGAATTCTTTATCCGTCTTACTCTCCGAAAAAGTTTCTCCTTCAGGAATATAAAAATCCTCTAAAGCATTCTTGATTCGTTGCAGTTCCTGTTCTTCTTCAGGCGTACGTCGTTCCATTTCTTCCAGCGCTTTTTCTCTTGTCATATAATCAATGTATGTTGAAAAAGATTTTTTATTGGGCAAGGTAAATTGACAAGTGAGAATGACTGCAGGCGATTTATTCATCATGTTCCCCTTCTACTTTTATCTTTTTAGAATCTTCGTTGGATCAAATGGATCTACTCTGGCATAAACAGATTCATTCACAGGTTTCTTCAACTGAGGGGAATATTTTTTGGTTTGATTAGATTTAATTTTTCCTTCCACACGTTCTTTTGCTTCTTGGTAAACCGTTGAATTTGTACCAATTAGTATTCCTGTATCTTTCAAATGAAGATCTGCAAACTCTGAAACCATTTCGGTTAAAATAGAAATTTCTTTACTCATTCCATTCAACTTTGCTTGATTGGAATTTACTTTTTTCTCCATTTCTGGATCATAATTCATACATAGAAACCGAACGGCTTCACTATAGTTTTTAACTTCTGCATGAGTAGAAATAATCTCATCCAACACATCGATATGTGTTTGGTGAAAGTAAATGTGTTTGTCTATAACCTTTGCCATATCAAAGTTCACTTCCTCTATTTTGCTCGATCAAGATTTCTAAAATACGATTGTTTTGGCTAACATATTCTTCTAATATCTTTGTGTTATAGCTTTGAATTTCTGAAAACTTTTCTAATAACTGATCAAACTTTTCTTTTTTATATTCCATCAAAGGACGATCAAAATCATTTTCTATTAGTAATTTTAAATAATCGTTACGACTCCATTTATTACCCGTACGGTTACTTAGTTCGTCACATCTTCGATCAATTTCTCTTACGATTTTCTCATCCACATTTCTTATTCTTACTTCCATATTAATTCCTCCAATTTAAAAAGGATAGCGAAAAGGAACCTATCCTTTTTGCTATCCTACTACCCTCCTTTTACTATCCTTCACTATCCTTTCACTATCCTATTTTTAAATATTTTGTTCCCACATTTATTTTTGAGAAACGTAATAGGCACAGCCTATTGGAACACTTTTTTTAAAAAGTGTTCCCACGTTTCCTTATGCTCTTTAAAAATTAAGGTTATTTGTGTATTTAGACAATAAAAAATCCTTCTAACTTTGTCGATTAGAAGGAAATATTTTGTCATATGAAAAATGAATTTAAGAAAAAGTGTATGCTATAATTGATACGCTGTCTTCCTGTTTGGTTGAAATCTTCAGCCAGAAAGGAGGAGTGTTAAATGTTTTATGTGCTTGATGTTTGTGTTAGAATCGTGGTTAATGTTTTCTCCCATCTCTTTAACAGCTATACCTAAGGTGATATAGCTGATCCATAAACATTTTTGATATACTTTTTTCACATAAAATCCTCCTGTTTTTATTTTCTTTCAGCCGTAAAATATTTTTTAGCAGCTAAATACAAAGCTTCAAATGATCTGAATTTTAAGGTATCTAAACTCTTTCTACCATTCTTCAACTCAGATATTGTTGTGTTAGATAAATGCACTTCTTGACATATTTCTTTAGCTTTTACAACTTTGAGATAGGCTTTAATCAATACTTTCTGCTCAGCGAAAGTATCTTTGCCGACCAAGTTCGCTCGCTTCATTTCTTTTACTCCACCTATTCTTCTAAATATTTTCTTTTGTCATACGATCAATTTTTTCTTGAAGTTTTTGAATGATCTCTTCTTGATCTTTCATTTGCGTTTTCGATGTTTCAATTTCTTGCTGGTAACTATTAATCTTATTTTCAGTATTTTCCTGATCGTCTGCAACTTGATAAGGCAATTGATCTTTTAGTTTCTTCACTAATTCTTCATTCAAATCAATGGTTGCTTGGAAGGATTCAATTTGTTTTTGTGCTGCTTTTTGTTCTTTCTTGTATCCTTTCACTTTGTAATTGATCGCATGTTGTTCATAATCTTCATCTTTCACTTGATCTTTAACCTTATCTTCGTGAACGTAATAAATCAGATCTTGTGGTTCTTGCATATCCACTTTAGGATCAATTTTTTCAGGAATAATGGTTAAACGCATGGCGATATATTCTTCTGGTACATGTGCTAACTTCACTACAAAATAATCATCAGACACCTTGATCACTTTGGCTTTTATTGCTTGATAATCCCCTTTAGCTGTCTTTACTTCTACGCGATAATTAAGATTAGCCAGTTCTTTTAATGAGCTTTGATCTTCATCGTCGATCGCAAATTCAAAAACTAATTGCTGGTTCGCTCCTTTTTCTTTTGAAACCATCGTCAGTTCCTTCGTGTTTAAAAATGCGTTCGTGCTTACTTCATCTGGTATGTCTACCTTTTTATGTGTGTAAATCGGACTAGCAAGAATCAAAAAGCCGAGAATCATAAAGATTCCCAGCCATCTAAGATAACTTTTCCGTTTTTTGAAACGTTGTCTTGCTCCTTTTTTCTTACTCATTTTCTTCCTCCTAACGAGTGAAATAACTAAAGTCAGTGACTTTCCATTGACCATCTACCTGTTTTTCAGTGACAGTTAATCCACCTTTTATTTTTTGTGGTTTGACATCTTTGAATTGAGGATTTCCAATTGTATAATCAACAAATACCACAAAGTTTTGTTCCTCTTTTACACTGCTTGTTTGAGCATAAGTTTGCACGTCACCTAATGTAAAAGAGTAACTTCCGTAATCATCATGTTGGTGATCATCGTCTGCAGGACTTAATTTGTCGATCACTTCTTGGGTTGCGACATCTTTTAGTTTTTCCGTTAATTCATTTCTGCTTAATGATTTATCAATGGCCAATTGACCGAACTCTTCTGCCGTCTTTCTTTGTGCTTCAGTGACTTCCTCTTTTGCTTTTGTGCCATCTTGTTGCTTCAGCTGATCGATTTCTTGGTTTTTCTCATTGATGGTTTGATTTAACTTGTCGATCTTCGCCTGTGCCTCAGAGGAATTTTTTTTGAGCTTCTCAGACGCGTTTTTAGCCACTTCTTCAATTTTAAAGGTATTTGTCTCTTTTTCTTCTTTCAGCTGCCAAAACAACGCGATATTGCCGATTAAACTAACGCTAATTGCAGCTGTTAAGACGATTTTTAAAGTTTTATTTTCCATATTTTTTCTCCTGATCTATTTTTTGCTGCTATTCAAAAATGGTAATGGATCAATCCATGTACCATCATCTGTGAATGCGTGTCCTTGTGCTTGACGCCAATCCATTCGAGTGAAACCTAAATGCAAGTGTGCTGTATCTCGTATCCCGATTACTTGACCAACTTTCACTTGATCTCCAACCTTCACACGAGAATTTCCTGTACTATTCGCAAATTCTTGATATACCATATTCAAACCGTCGTAATTAATCACGATCACACAAGCACCTAAACCTGAAATACCAGGATTGCCAACGTACACGACTTTTCCTCCATGCACCGCGTGAATTTCACTTCCTGGATGATCAACTGAACCAAAATCTAATCCATCATGGAAGCCATTCGGACGGAATTCACCGCCTGGATTTGTTCCAAATAATTGACCACCGCTGAAGGAACTTTTATCTAAACTGCTGCCAGGGAATGGATTCGTCCATTCACCAGTAATTGTGCCATTATCATTACCACCTTCACCCCAATGTTTCATCGCGAATTCATCATATTCGGTTAATTTATTAGAAGTGATAATTGACATACAACCTGTATAATACGGACTATCTTCAGTAATTCCTGCAGCGGCATAACCACCTCGTCCTAAGATCAATAAGCTTGCGCCAGGGCTTTTATTTCCTACACATGCATTAAAATTTGATTGTGTGGCTACCATAAATCCGTAATAGGATAATGCAGCTTTTGAGTTGGGAAACTTCATGTACCAGCCACCTTCAATACCACCAATTCCTCGTGCAGTTCCTTTAGGAAACAAACAGCCATCGAACCACGTAATCCCAAAATAGTTGAGATCATTTCTTGCGGACGCCGACGTACCAAACGCTGATTCGTAACCGTATTGCGAAAGGATCACACTTGGTAATAATTTATATTTCACTGCTGCACCTACAGCATATTGCGCAATTTCATCTGAAAATGGGCCTCTCCCTTTGATTTCTTTATAAATCGGTAATCCTTCCGAATATTCTCCTGTAAAAGCTTCGCCACCACTGCTTGAATCTGAATCCGAATTATCAATCGAACCCGCCGCAAGTATTAGAAAAAGGGTCACGAACACAGTGATCAAAATAGTCATCAAACCTGCAGAAGTACCAAACAACCACAAAAATAAGCGTCGCTTTGCACGACGCTTAACATACTGCTTGATTAAACTTTCATTTTGGTTTTCCATTATTTTCCTCCATCAAACAATTTTAATTGACGTTTGTTCGGACTAAAATGAACACGAATGGTTTCTTTTGATCCAAAATTGATCACAGCGTCTCCTTGATTTTGTTGAGGAATGGATTCTAATTCTGAGTTCGTCATTGATTTACCAACTAATCCTTCTATATGACGTAAAATAGATTCATCCATACGCATAAAGATCTTCGTAGAAGAAAATTCAAAAACTTTCTTCAGTTTCGAGAAGTTATCAGAAGACATATTTTCTGGCACCATTTCTTGTGGGGATTGTGTCGCTAAAACAGTCATTGCTTCTACTTTACGCATTTCTCGTTGGAAGTTTGTGACATAATTTACCGTTTCAATGAAATCTGGATTAATCGCATTATGGCACTCATCAATCATCGCCAAGAAGCGTTTGAAATCTTGTTCTTCCATTTGTTTTTCTTTAATTAAACGTCGTTGTCTTCTTCCTTGAATCAATGCCTGATTCCAAATCAACGTCATCGCCATGTACATTTGACATTGTTGCACCCCACGATCCAATCCAGTGATTGAATCAATATCAAAAAAGACCAACTGTTGTTGGTCAAGGTGTCGAATTGTACTATGCCCATCAAAAATCATGCCATACGTCTCACATAAGGATTCTACGATGGATTCCATTTCTTCTTTTCGATTCTTTTTCTCTTGGGAAGCACCTGGTAATTCCAGTTGTCCTAAGAAGTCTAAAAATTCTTTGAATGTCGGATAAGCTTCTGGATCTTTCCCTGTGACTTGCGTATCAGTATTTGAACGCGAGTTTGAGGAAGTAAAGCCGCGTGGTACTGTTCCATACTCTTCATAAAAACGATTTAAGTAGGTCTTAAATTCTGCTTTCATCGTTCCTTTTAGCTGAGGACTCACTAACTGTACCTGATAGACCACTTTGTCTAAGTGTGTTTGATAGGACGCTGCTTCATTGATCTTCAAATCTTTGACTGATCCATCGTCATATAAACTGGATGCTTCATCATACGTCCGTGTGGCAAATATTTCTAAAGGATTGATCATCCCGTCAGATCCGTCTAAGCGCACCATAATACCGTTATATTCCTTTAAGAAAGGAATAAAGTCTTTTCCCTTTTCAAAGCCCCAAATAAAGTCTCCTGCAGCTAAATGGGCTTCCGCGATCATTTTAAGAACGGTCGATTTACCAGCTCCCATCATTCCTAGAAGCAAGGTATTAGTAGACAACCGTACACTATTTTTATACGTCGCATTCCAGACAAATGGGCCGCCTGTCATGGTTTCCCCATATTGTGTACCTCCTGGATCTTTTAGCGTTTGGTGGTGGAACGGGAAACCTCCGCCAATGTTTAACGATGGTAATGATTGCCCTTTGATATTTCCGAACCATTCAGCTTGTTCATCGAACATGGTAAACATCGATTGCCAATCTCGTTTGGTTTTATGCAGATAAGTCACCGCACGATAATCCATCCCTTTGAGATTTTCGATCAGTTCCTGCGCTCGTTCATCCACTTCTTGAATCGTGTTTCCGTAAACATGTACTCTCACTTTGACTTGTTTAGAAATTTCCCCATTAGAAGTCAATTTTCGGGCATATTCCGCTAGTTCCAGGTATTCTTCCGCGCTTTTATTTCGGTCAGTCGCTTTTCGTTCATTATCTGATCGATCATTTAATTCATCTAATGCGCGATTGATTTGATCAATCACTTTTTGCTTTTCATCTGTGCTAACATCGAGTGTGGCCACTGTATGAGGATTGTTCATGAGATTGGCCAACCAAAAAAGAGTAGGATTTTTTGTGTAGTGATAAACTGTCACACACCGTGAATAACCATTTCCATAGGTCACATACTCTTCATCGAAATTTAATCCACCTTGTGGCATCACTTGTTTTAAAAAATCTAAATCATACCCTTTGGATTTTAAAATTTCTATTTCCCGATTTCCTAGTTGTTTTAATGGATCAAGTACTTTTTGATCATTTTGTGGTGAAAAAGCTGTTTTAATCGCTTCTAACATGTACAGTCACCTCTTCTTGTTTGATTCTTTACTTGGTTAAAAGATTGCCCTTTTCCCAACTTACCCAGGCTTAAAGTGTGAGGAAATTTTCTAGTGATCTCTTCCTTCGGAACATCTTTTTCTAACCATATCAACAGATATTTCATTCTCTCTTCTCCATTCCTACTCATCATTCATATTATTCATTCGATAAAGAATCTTGATCAATTCTTTTTTGTAGAGTGGTTTTAACCCTAAAATGCCACTAGATCGCATTAACTGACGATTTCTGGTTTGTAAATCCTTGATTGTCTTTCCTTCAATGACGAAAAAGAAGCTTAAGTCAGGACGTTCTTGTTCTGCTCGTTTCAATTCCTGGATTTCCTCTACTAATTTCTTTTCATATTTTCTTAATCGCTGTAGATTTCTTCCTAAGGATTGTTCCATACGATTCTTATCTAATAATTGCCGCTTTTGCACGATTTGTTCCGTTAGATCCGTCTCTGTGGTCAAACTAACTAACTTAATTGTTGGCACATACGTACGCATGACGGAGGTCAACTGATTCATTCGTTCTAGTTTCTCTTGTTCGTTTAATCCTTCCACGTCTGTAGAAACTACACGATAATAACGTTGAAAATGATCTTCTTTAGTAACTAAGACTCCCTCTTCTGTACAGGATTTATAAGGAAATAAATCCAAGATAGATCGTTCTTCTGGTTTTCCAAACTGCAAAATGGATTTCTTATCAACTGAATTTTGTCCTTTGACTCGCATTTATTCATCCTCCTTATACGTACCATGATAATTTCGGTTAGGATCTAACGCATGATAGTGGTTCTTATCCGTAAAGAAAATAGATTCGATAATCGCAAAAATTTGTCGTTGACCTGGGTTATTATAGGGTCGCCAAACAATCACTAGAGCTATCGCAATCCATAAGCCATAATTCAAGAGTGCAAAAAAGAGTGGTAAGTGGACAAGATTATTGACTATTTTCGCCCAAAAAAAGCAACCACCAAGCGTTAATAGATCTAAAAAGAAAAAGGCGAAAAACTTCCATTCCCCACTAAATCTTGGAGGATTTTTCATGTTAATATATTTATCCATAAATGATTTCTCCTTTTCATACATAGAAAAAAGGCCTAACTCGTAGGCCTTTTATGATTTGATATCCTTCAATAATTGTTCTTTCAATTCATTGTTCCTGTTTTTAGTTTCTCTTGTTACATTTATTTTTATTGGTGCAGTAAATGCCACATTTGCTGGCTTGTAACCTGTATGAACGTTTTGAATAGGTTTTGGTGCAGCTTCTCTTATCACAATACTTTGAACGGACGCATTCTCTGTCTCCCCACTTTCAGATAAATTGTAAGAAACAGTTGTCAAATTCCCATTTTCAGGCAAACGACTTGATTTCATTTGAACAGTACCTGCAGGTGATTGATGAACAAAGCTTTGATCATTCTCTTTGAATTGATTCAAACGACTATCTTTCGTTGGTAAGTTTTCTGCCTTAGGCAAACCAACTTTCGTTGGTAAGTTTTCTGCCTTAGGCAAACCAACTTTCGTTGATTTTTCAGTTCCAACTTCGATTCCATTATCATTTGGTAGATCGATGGAATCCTCATCCGTTTGTACTTCTTGATTTCGTTTTGGTAAATCTGAAATGCGTTTTTCGTTTTCAGAATTAATGTTAGATTTATAACGATATTGTTCTGGATCGGTTTTTGGTAACTGACCATGTTGTCCTTCTTCTGAATCTTTTTCTCCGATCGAATTTTCGTTAGAATGTAACTCATCTTGGTGATCTTTGGCTGAAGGAATCGCTGCACCTTCTTGATTTTCTTTTTCACTTGTTGTATTAGCTTTTACTGCTGCACTGACTTGTCCTTCACCATACGCATCTTTTAGTCCTTCTTTGACTTCTGAAGCTTTTTCTTTTTGTTTTTCTAGTGCTTCGGATGGATTCTTCACAGCTTCAGCCAATTCTTTGGCTCTCGTGCCGTCTAATTTCTCTTCTAAGGTGTCTTTGGCTTTTTCTGTAAGATCTTCAGCTGTTCCTTTTAACCCACGTTCATTAACGTAACCAAGACCTTCTGCAGCTTTAGAAACACCGCTTTTCGCTTTCCCGAACATTTCGGAAACTGTCTTTTTACTATTTGACACAGTTGGTGCTTTATCGTCTGGTTGATCTTTCCCGTTATCAGGAGTAACATCTTTTCGATTGCCAAATCCATTTTTACGAATATCATTTAAATTGCTTAAACCACTCTTACCAGCACTTGCAAGGTTTTTAGCCCCACTACCCACATTTTTCGCAATATTTCCTAAGGCAAACATGCTAAGAAGAGAATTGCTGCCGTTTTTCAGACTCGTATCAACGCCGAAAATTTTCGTAACTGATTGAGAGCCTTTGAATAGCGCAATGGTTAGTACAATTAAAGCGACAACATACAAGAATCCATTGATCTTTCCTTCCGCATGCAAATCACCGATACCTGAAAGCATTAATGTATAGATTCGTAATTCTAAAATCGTAAATGCCAATAACAAGAAGGATTGAGAAATATCTTCTATCGCACTTTTCATCCGTTGTCCTGTCTCAAAGTCCGTTGACGCGGCAATCACTAAATAGAATTTTTTAAATACCAGCTCAATAATGCAAGTAACAATCGTAAACAAGATAAATAAATAGGCCACCGCCAAAGAAGATTCACCAGCTAAAATAATCCCTGGACTACTAATGTATCGACGATACCCTGAAGTATAAACATATTTGGCTAAGCCTTCATCACTGATTTGCACAGGAATTTTTTTTCCATTATCATCCAGTTCCAGTCGGTATTGTAACGCTCTTAACCGATCCTTTTGTAAATCTGATAAACCACTCTTATCTTTATCCGCCATTTCTTTAGCTTGTTTAGGAGTAATAATCCCATTGATATTCGCTGTTTTAAAATTTTTCGCTGTTAAAGCATTTCTTTTGTCTGTTGGCAGGGATTCTACTTTATTCGGGTCAGTTGCTAGTAATGTACTGACATCGATCACATTATTTTGAATAATTTGAAAAGCAGGTGAACCCGTTTTATCTGCTTTATTTGCTGCAGTCACGTCTCCGTAAAAGTTTTTACTAATATTTAGCCCTTCATCGATTAAAGAACTACCACCAAAAATCAAAATCATGGCCATAAATAGATTAACCAAGATATTTTTGATTTTTGGTGGATGTTTACTCATAAAAAATTTTAAGCCTAAATAAATTAATGTGACGACACAAAAAAGAGCCAATACCTTACTAATCAAACTTTGAAACAGTTCATTAACACCAGCGGCGTTCAATAAGTCTTTTAAATCAAAGCTTTGATAAATTGTTTTTTCTAATAAAGTATTGAGATTATATAACCCTTTAATCAAACCCCATAAAAAAGTATTACAAATCCAACTGAATACATCTTGATACTGCAGATAATTACCATAATCTTGTAAGACTTTCGTTACGGTTTTGGGATCTGCATCCCCATCTCCAAATAAGCCTGACCACCAGTCGGCAATGCCGGAAAATATTCCTCCAATGATCATTCTTTCACCGCCTTTTCAGCTTCTAGCAAAAGTCGTTTCCTTATAACCTCTGTAATTTCTTCATTTTGACGCAATTTTTCAAGGTATTCTTGCAAACGATCTATTTGCTTCTCTTCATAAAATTGAATAAGTAACTTTTGTGCCGTTGAGTTGTCTAAAGATTGAACGATTTTAATAAAAATGTTTTCTTTAGCTTCCTCTTCTATTTGATCGTGCATATTGTGATAAAGTCGACGTGCATAGATATCAGGTAGAAAATAATCGTAACCAATTTGTAAAGCCTTAAGATCCAAGTCCGCATGTGTACAATGTATGTCTATATCATTGATATCCCACGATGGATTGAAATCTTCAATATATTGATAAGCATAAGGAAGATTCGTTTCCCCATGATTAAAAATAGGATACGGCCGTATTTTATGACCTTTCAAATCTTGTCGTTTTAAAGGAGCGAGTACAATCGTTTCACCTTCTAAAAAAGTAGAAATTCTTTCAGGAGTTAAGATACGATCTGAATCAACATTGCGATTGATATGAGTATTCATACCTAATGAATTGATGGTACTGTTCTCTTGTTCAACCGTCTTATTCCCCACTTTTTTAGAAAATTCTTCGATGGTATTATCATCTGTCGACATAATATAAATATGTGTCTGACAATTTTCTTTGATAATCGCTGCGTTTTGTTCCCCATACTTCGCATAAAGTTGCTGATAGGATTGGATAAACAAATCCCACAACATGTTTCTACCAGCTGTGACTGTCATGATTCCTTCCATATTATCCATTGGTGGCATATTCCCAAATTCATCTAAAATAAAATGAATCCTACGGTGACATTTATCTCCTTTAGTCTTAACACATTGCGTAGATAATTCTTTATACAACTGACTAAGAAAAATACTAACAATGATATGGTTAGATGGATCATAATCAGGTGTGAGCATAAAAATAGCCATTGGTTTATCGGTATAGTGCATCCGAATAGACTCTACTAATAAGTTACTTTTATCCTCATCTAATGTTAGAACGGCTTCTTTTTCTAATTCTGGCAAATGGGTTTCTCCTCGTTTTTTTCGATAAACGATATTTCCCTCTTCGTCTTTCAATACTCTTTGAGAAAACTCATACCAAGCAACATATTCTTTTCCTCGATGATCATATTTTAAGCAAACATGATCTCCCTGTTCTAAATGACAATCAAAGTTGATTTCACAAAAACCACGATAGCCAACTTTGACTCGTTCCTCGTGAAATTTCTTTCCCTTATGATAAAATTCCACGACAATGCGTTGATTTAATAGGCTTTCATGTAATTTGAAATCCAAATACTTCGGAAAACCAATGGACTTGTAATCAATGGTCGATTGAGAAGTCATCTTCGCAATTTTCGTTAGAGTAAATGGATTCAATCCTGTAATTGCCGTAGACAAGATATTCCCTTTCGCTTTATCAGATCCAATTTTTGTTGCCCCATATTGTTTTTTTGCTATATTTCCAGGGGGTAACTGATTCATGAACTCATCTAAGGCATTGAGCTGCTTGAATTCATTATCAGGATCTGGATAATAATTAAAACCGCCAATTTCTGAAAGTAGTTCAACGAGATTATTTGGTGTTAATTTGGAGTAATCCCCTGTTTGATCCGCTTGTTCTAATAACGCAAAAATAAGTGCATTGACAGCTTTCTGCGCATTTTCGTTAAAGTATTTATTGTCTGAAGCATTTGCATCATAATAAATCGTATTCGTAAAAGTATTGGTTAACTGTGTTGCTGTGTCTATGTCTCCTCGCTTCCAGTATTTCACAATGAGTGCCAATGGATTATCACTCATTGATTGCAGTGGATCGGTGATATTAAAGGCATACACATCATACCCTCTAGCTTCTAGTTCATCTTTACTAGCAACATATAATTCTGTTTTTGGATCATTAACAACCATTGAACTTTGTCTTTCTGCACGCGACAAATTGTCAATGGTTGCTAAAACTTCTATCTGGCCTTTCCCTGAACGGGAAGTACCAACAATACAAGTATTTACTGTATCCGTCTGAATATACCAGTATTTTTTATAATGAGTAATTGGTATTCCGCCATAACCAGGAAAACTTCCCTTTGATTCTGGTATTTGCGGATAAATTTGTTGGATTTCCTTTAACGTTTTTAATCGGTTATCTCCTTTTTGCCCATCTGCTAGAGGACGAAACCACATGTCCATTTTCAATCCCATAAGTACAGCTGGAACAACACAAATCGTAGAAACAACTAAACGTGTGCCTAAACTTGTTGTTGGGGTCAAAGGATTCCAAAAACCAGTTGAATCAAAATGGAATAACTGCGGCATTTCTTGTAACTGAAAAATATTCACTCCTTGTAAACTTCCTGGAATAATCTCAAATCGATGAAATGCTTCTGGTATTCTTGTAACAACATAGTTTAAAGGAAGATAAGCTAAGCCACTATAAAAAATCTTTTGAGAAATACGTTTGTCATGTTTTTCTGGTAGCTCTTCTCCTGAAGGAGTATAGCGATAGAAATGAGAAAGATACCTATTCTTTTCTAAATTGAATCGTTTGTCTTTTCGTCTCGTTGTTTCTCTAACACGCATTATTTCACCTCATTTGATTCTGAACTTTCGGAAGTGTTTGATTGTATAGTTGAATCGCTTGATCCTTCTTTGGTCTTACTAGAATCACTCTCTTTACTGTTTTCCCTACTTGACTTTGTTGTTGACTGATTGGTACGATTCAATAATTCTTCTAATTGTTGTTCATACTCTTTTCTTGCTTGTTCCTGGGCTTCTTCCTTGATTGACGCCGTTGTGGCTACAGAATCAGCCTGTGAAGATTGATTGATATGATTAAAAGCAAATACTGTTCCTCCACCTAAAAGCAAGCTTAAACTTGCAATACATCCCACCATCCATCCGTTAAAGGAACGCTGTGGTGAAGGAGTTAAATTTGCTTGGTTGTTCACTGGCGTTTGAACAGCAGCTACTGAAGGCGTTGGTTGAGGTTGTGCTAGATAATTTAACTGTGCTTGTCGCAATGTATCCATTTGTTCTTGACGTTCCTTACGAGCAGCTGCTTCTTTTTCCTTTTCTTGCTCTAACCGTTGTTTTTCTATCGCCATTTGTTGTTCCGCAAGATCCTGTTTCCGTTTTTTTAGTTCTAATTGTTCACGCTCTTTTTCTTTTTGCCGTTGTTTTTCTTCTTGTTCTTTCAATTCTTGTTGTTGAATTTTATACTCTTTTTTCCATTTTGGAATTTGTACTTGTAATTCTTGCTGGATCTGCTCGTGTTTTTCCATAAGAGCTTCACTTGTTATTTGATAGAGCTTATTCAGTTGCTCATTTAATTCTTTGCTAATCTTTAGCTTATCTGTACGCAAACCTTGATAAAATTCTTCTTTTCGTTCTCTTATACGTTCTTTTAACAAGTTTTCTTTTTCTTTCGATAACGCTCCTTGATTCGTCTGGGTAAAATTATTGATCTTTTCTACACACAAGGAATACGCATTGTCGCGTTTCTTTTCGTATCGCTCTTTAATTTTTTGTACTTCTTCTTCAATCATTCGCTGTTCTTCTTTATTTAGTTCCTCTTTTGCTTTCTCCCAATTAGACGACTGTTCCGTCGCATACTCATTAATTTCTTGATCTGTTTCTTGTTGACGTTCTTCAAAGGTGGCTAATAAATCTTCTTGTGCAAGCTCATGCCAATTTGTTGATTGGACAGACTCTAACTGTTCTAAAAGTGTGCCTTTACCCTGTGAGATTAATTCTTCTTTACTCTCTAAAAATGCTTGATAGGTTTGGGGTAATTGATATTTCGAATAAAGCTCATTTAAAAATAATTTGTTTTTTTCTTTCATCCATTCATGCTCTGGCGGATATTGATCCAAAATATAATCAAATACAGTTGCCTTTTGTATCTCTGTTTCGTTTTTCTCTACTTCTTCACTGATAAGTGGTTCAATATATTCCTGAGAATCCCCTTCAGTCCATATTGACTCTTCATTAGCTTCAACTGGATCAACTTCTACTTCGTCCGTCTCTTCATCCTCCATTGTTTCTTCAAAGGGATCTACCTCCAATTGACCCATCACATCGTTCTCTTCCTCAAATATCGATTTCTGAGTCGGAATATCAGCTTGTTCGTCAACATAGACTGTCTCTTTTTCTTTTGACTCCTTCTTTGGAAATATTGGTCGTTCCCATGGTACTTCTTCATTTACTTCGACTTCACTCACTTGATTCACTTTTCTTTGGTCGCTCTCTAACTCTTCTTCTAAAACTTGTAAAAGTTTTTCGTTTCGATAAGACTCTTCCACACTCATAGTTTCATCCGTTTCTTTAAACACATCAAGGCGGATTAAATCCATCAATGTAGGATAGAAACCTTCTGAAATTTGATAATCCAGCGGGCCAAAAACGTATTCTGTACCAGCTTTCTCTATTTTTCCTTCTGTGTCATGTAACGTGAGAGTCAACTTAACAGAAGATCGACTTTCGTGTTCCAGTACTTTCCCTAACACATGTAGCTGTTCTTCCGTTTCAATGACAGAATATTTAATTGTTTTCGGTAAAAAAGAAGTCCGCTTTCCTACTTCCTTCGTTGCTTTTTTAATTAACTCTTTATCTGTTTTGGTATTGCCTGCAATCGTAAAGTACATGAATATTCTCCTTTCATAAAAAAGGAGTAAAAAGTATCGACTACTTCTTACTCCTACTTTTTTACTTTCTTATAATCCTTGAGGTGTTTGCCCAAATAATCCAAATAACGAAGTTATGATAGAAGCAGCCCCTAGAATAACACCTACCCCCATCAATACATAACCTACGAGCATCTTCCCGTTTTCAGCTCCTCTTCGTCCAAATAGGAAGAAAAGCCCCCCAATAACAATGGAAGCAACGGCCGCAACACCAGCAAAAATCATCAAATTGTTTTTTAAACTAGTTGCGGCAGTTTGTAATGCTCTAAAAATATCAACTGCAGCTACTACTTTCGGTTGAGTTAAAAAATTCATTGTAATTGATTCAAACATAAGATTATTCGCTCCTTTTAATGTTTAATAATTTCATCGAATACAAGTTTTTCACGTTCACGTTGATAGATATATTCTTCTAAGTCCTTATCTTTTCCTCTTAATAGGTCAAATTGTGCTTTTTCAAGAACTTCTTTTTTCCACTGTGTTTCAGAAATACCACGACGTTCTAAAAATTTAGACGCGGCTTTTTCAATTGGTGTTTTATTTTTTGCCAAAATAATTTGATTCCTCCTTTAAATAAAAAAAATCGATGATAATTCATCGATCTGTGACTGTAGATAAACTCTTAAATTTGTATAATTTTTTCTTCTCTAATCATTTAAATATATTAAAAAAAAACAAGCCTATTGTATATTTTACTACTAAACAGACTACCGATAATACTAACCGCCAAAAAATAAAAATAAAAGCCAACAATATTAAAAATAGAAAAGTATTTGAATGAATCGTTCCTACATGCCTTACGAAAAATTCTCCTACAAAAAGGACTGATAACAAAGGAATAATTTTATTCATATAAAGACCTACCTTCATTTTTTGACTTTTTTATAAATGTATTAGGAGTTGAAAAAATGAAATTACTTAATCCAAAAACTGTTTTAGCTATTGGAACATTTGCTGCCTCACTTAGTCTTGCTGGATCTGTTGACGCTGCTTCAACTAACGTCATGTATCGCCTTTACAATCCAAATAATAATGAACATTTTTACACCTCTAGCAAAAAAGAACGTGACCATCTAGTAAAGATAAAATGGGGAAATTATGAAGGCCCCGCCTGGGAAGCACCGACTAGCGGTGGCCATCTTGTCTATCGTTTGTACAATAAAGGTCTTCGTGATCACCATTACACAGCTAGTTGGGATGAAGTGAAATGGTTGACTAAAAATTACGGCTGGACTTATGAAGGGCCTGCCTGGCGTTCTGCCGAAAAAAATAATAAACCGATCTACCGCCTTTTCCTTCCTGGTGTAAAATCTGGCTCACATCACTACACTGCAAGTTGGAAAGAAGTACAATGGTTAACCAAAGACTATGGCTGGAAATACGAAGGTATCGGTTGGTATGGCGCTGACACCTCTAAACCCAAAGTGAATAAATCGGCTCTAGAAGCTCTTTATACGAGCGTTAAGGGAACGAAAAAAGGTGACTATACCGACAATACCTGGAACGCATTCCAAACCTCTTTAAACAATGCTAAGAAAGTGTTAAATGACTCAAAAGCGACTCAAAAACAAGTGGATAGTGCCAAAAATAAATTAGATTCTGCTTACAAAGGATTAAAGAAAAAACCAGTTCCTACTGTGAATAAAGCTGAATTACAAGCTTTATACAACCGAGTAAAATCAACTGCTAAAGGAGATTTTACAGAAGAATCTTGGAATAATTTTCAGACTGCTTTATCCAATGCTAAAAAAGTACTAGACGATTCTAAGGCTTCTCAAACCCAAGTAAATAATGCTAAAAATAGTCTAGATGCTGCATTTAAAGGGTTGCAACACAAACCTGAAACGCCATATATGGTTACCATTAACCATATTGACAATCAAACAGGTCAAGTGATTGCTACAGATCAAGCAAAAGTAACTTCTGGTTCTACTTACACTGCTAAGGCAAAAGCATTTAAATATAGCGAAGGCGCTAAAGATAATTTTAGCTACAAAGTGATTGGTAATGATACTCAAAGCAGAACAATCACAGGTAATACAACAATCACATTCAATTATAATCAAGTGCATCAAATCAATTTGTTGTGCAATAACAACTACAAAAATGAAGGACGAGTTAATATTTTGAAAGAACAGATAGTCAACGTCACTCACGGTGACAGTGTCACTTTAACTGCGCCTTCTATTCAAGGATATGTTTTAGACGATCGGGTAGAACCAACAAATTCAGTAACCTTAAACAATGTGACTGAAAGTCAAAATTATATTTTCAACTACACTCGTAAATTTAATGTGACTGTTAATCATGTAAATGCTGATACCAACGCTGTTCTCTCTAGTGAATCAAAAACAGTATACGAAGGGGATAGCTTCTCTACTCCTTGGAAAAATATGACTGATCAAAATTATTTCTTGTGTAGAAATGACGATCCTTCCATTAGCGTAGATAAAAACGGCCAACGAGTAATCAATAATGTTGACCAAAATCGAACGATCACGTTCAAATACAAAAATATCTCATTAAGTGATTTAAACAACTATGTGCGTCAAAAAGAACTTGTATGGTTAAATAATTATCGTCAACAAAACGGTGCAGCTCCAATGCAATTTAATGATATCGTTCAACAAGCTGCAGATATTCGAGCTAAAGAATTACAAGTCAGCTTCAGTCACTATCGCCCTGGCGGCGGTACTTTCCAAGATCTCTTAGAAAGTTTAGGCTGCTACGGTGCTAAGGGAGAAAACATAAGTCAAACTGGGCTGTATATTGATGACCTTTTATCAGACGATGGTGCTATCGATGCCATGGTAGGATGGAAAAATAGCCCTGCCCATAATGCAAATTTACTTTATAATAACCAAAGTATTCTCGGATTAGGTCATAATTTTGTAGTTGACTCTGCTGGTAGAATTGGCGTAGATAATGTATTTATTAGTGCGAATCCAATCTTCAAATAAAAGAAAACAAGGCTGATTCTCAGCCTTGTTTTTATATTTATTTGAGTTTTAAAACTACATAGCCCAATGATGCTAAAGTAAGAAATAATATACTTCCAATAACAGTTAGCACTAAATGATTCGATCCAGTTTTTGGCACAATGATCTGAGGTAAGTTAGGTTTTACCCCAATCGTTACTACATTAGTTGCTTTCTCAATACTTTCTACTGAAACTTTTGCTTGGTTGTCGATATCCAATTCTTCATTCAAAGGAGTTTTAGCTGTAAATATCAGTTGAATTTCTCGTCCATCTAAAAGATTGTTACTTAAGAAATCAGCGGAAGCTTCCCACTTCAGCGTTCTTGAATTGCTATCATAGGTTAGTGTACCTTCTGAAGTAATATCTTTTCCTGTACTCATATCTATCACTCGCGCATAACCTTCTTTATACGTCAAACGAGCTTCCACTGGATCTTGAATACTAAATTGCTTGTAATGATCTGACGCAATGTCTACACCTTTTGTATGCCATTTTTGTGTGACTAGATATTGTACTTCAGATCCTGCATTTAAAGGAGCTGTAGGCGTTCCTTTTTTACCATCATTTCGACCATCAACATCTTTCCCATCTTGTTCCACTTTTTTATTTGGTTTAAGAGAGAAATAGTTTTCTACTGTATTTGTTTTTTGTGTTCCTTTGTTCGGATCATTGTTAAACGTTACAGTAGCCACATTTGGTGCAATTCCTTTTGCATCATTTTTTGCTTTCATATGGAGCTGCAAAATGTAGTCCCTACCGTAATTTGCAGCATTGGCTAGAAAGCTGTCAGAAGCAGTATAAGTGACTGTATTACCTGATACAGTTAATTTTCCTCCTGTATCTGCTTTTTTCCAAGTACCATTCGCTTCAACATACCACAATGCACCATCATAGTTTTTCCCATCCGATACCATATCAAAATTTTTGCTGTCAAAGGTATCAGTGATTTTAAATGATTTGTATTTGTTCATTGTGTTGACTGTTAATGCATCAAACTTTTGGTGAATATGATAGTAAACATCTGATCCTTGTGGAATCACTTTTTTGTCAATATTGTGTGCTGCCTCTTCAGTATTAGCTTTGTTAAACACTTCTTTTGTAGGCTTCGATGGTTGTGGTGTCCATAGCAATGCAGTATCAAAGCTAAACATCATACTATTCGTATTTGCGCCAATCATGAATGTTGGGGAAGCGCCTTGAAGCGTATACGTTACACCACTTCTGTGATAAGTATCAGCTCCTACAACATCGGTGAAATGATCATTCGAGCTATAAGCCTTTTCTGCACGTCCTCCCACTACTTTTGAAGTTAAATTGTTTGTTGATAACGCAGGAGCTTTGTATTCTGCACATGCTGTATCTGTTGTGACAAAATAAGGTAAGCTACCCATTTTTTCATACCCAACAAATTCTCTCATATCAATATTACGTTCACCGACAGATTCATTATTGTCATTATACCAAGACACACGTTGCTGATACTGTCCATTTAAACTGTAAATAGATAGAAATGTATCATTCAACTCAATACCAGCTGCTCTCATCGATCTCATTTTTGAATTAATTTCTGGCTGTGGTTCACTCAAAGCTACTTTTGTTTTTGATCCTGAATACTTAAAATCTAGTTTTACATTCATAACGTTGATTGACTGCATGAAAAAGCCTCGATAAATGTTTTTATCAAAGAGCAAATAATTATAATACTTTTTCCCATTAATTGTTTTAGCTAATCCGTCTTGGTTAACCCCAGCGTGCGCTACAAAATTAGAAAAAGTTACGTCGCAATCAATTTCTTTTCCTAGATAAGTGCCCACCTTTTGATAATGGGCAACAATTTTTGACGTGCTTTTCAAATCTTTGACTTTTGGCCAAGCAAGTACTTTTTGTTTTTTAGTTGAATACTCATCTAGTATCTTAAATCCATTGATCCCAGTTACTTCGATATCTCTCAATGAATCACTATCATGATAAAGTACCAGATTATTATTCTCTTTGATTTGACTCGGATCAACTTTTTCTAAGGCCTGGACTGCAGTTCCCCTTGCAAAAAGAAGAAAGAACAAAAACAACACTAAAGTAAATACTCTTCCCGTAGTGCAATGAATTTTATTTTCCATAATGCCCTCCATCTATTATTTTGTTAAACGATTGTAAGCTTCTCATTCTTTTTTTCCTAATACCCACGTTACCAATCCTGCAAGAAGAAACAAACTAGCCATAAAAATTGGATTGATTAAGAGCGTGTTAATCACTTCTAGTGGCATGGAAGCATGCTGGATATTTAGAAAATGAACGAACAATCGTTGATATCTTGGGTAAATTGATAATTGAGAAAAAACTAAACCGCAACACAATATTGTTGCGGCTAAAAAAGATAGATTAAAAGCTAACATTTTTATTATTTTCATCATTTCATCCTAATCGTTAAAAAATAAATGAGTGAAAAAATCCCAACAATTATCAAAAAAGTTTTTCTTTACACCAGTTGATACAACTTTTTTAATTTCTTCTTTCGGCTCTGATTTCTTTGATTTAGGATATAACCAAACATCCGTCAAAAATTCACCCTTTTCATCTGAAACAGGTGTCAATAAAACAATATCTTCGCTATTTGAAATGTTTTCAGGGCTTGATTCATTGACGATATAGTATGCTTGTTTTTTGTTTGCAGGTACTTCAATTGAAAAATCAATCACGCCTTCCTGATCATCAATTGTTTTGGTTTCTCCTTCAGTTACTTTTTTCAACTGGTCGTATGAAAGTTTTTTTGCTCGATCTTTCAATTTTGACTCAATTATTTCTACCGATTGATTTTTCTCATTATCATCTTGTGTCATTTCTTCTAAGATATTCGTGATATCGTAGACAATAAACTTTGCGCCATTGACACCTTCTTGCTGAGTCACTTGCCTTCCTTGATTGTTGATTCGATTCGAAGAAATAATTTTTTGAATATGAATGTTTTGCTTGATTACTTGCGTATCTTCTACTTCTTGCAGTTTTTCTGAAGTCTCTGAAGAACTTTCTGACGTTGATTCCGCTGATTCAGTAGAACTCGTACTTGAATCTGCCGTTTCTTCTGCAGTGTTCTTCGAACTGTCCGTGTCACTTGTTGCAGTTGTTGAACTATCTGTTGTCTGACTGGTAGTTGGAGTAGTACTGCTATCAGCAAAAGATATCTGTGAGTAAGCTGCAGTTGCAAAGAGAGCTGCTACACAAACAAACAGCCATTTTCTCTTATTCATTCCGATCTCCTCCTTATTTTTTTTTATAAATAAAAATAATAGGAACGCAAAAAAAGCGAATAGCAGTGCTAATCGCCAATCCAATGAAATTGATTTCCTATTTTTTGCTTTTTTCTGTAGTTTTAAATCTTCTTTACTGAATGAAACTCGTTCACCATACACTAAAAAGCGGTGTGAGTTGACACCTTTTGGCGTGCAGGTCATTAACGTAATCCTATCTTGGTCTTTTTCAGGCATGAGATAATCTAAATAATTCTTTTGTAATTCTTCTGCTTTAACTTCTTCAATTCGATAAATTTGATAGGCATGTTGTTCTTCATTTACCTTAATAAAGAATTTTTGCCCTTTTTTTACTGAAGGCAAATCATCGAAAAGATTATCTTTATAAAGTCCACTGTGCCCTGCGATTAAAGGATTTTTACCGTTTCCTCCTGTAATATCGCCAGTTCCTTCCGTAATCCCTACACCATTCTCTAAAATTTTTTCGGAAGTTCCGTCATAAATTGGTAGTTTTAAAGAAATACTTGGAATTGTAAGAACACCAACAGGATCGCCTAACTCTATTTTCGCAACATCCAAAGAAGAATCTGTTTTTTCAAGATTTTCAATGGCTAAAATTCTTTGCTTTTGTTGAAATTTAGCTACATTTGTTTCCACAACTGGAATTAAATAGACTGCTACTGCCGACAGCAACCAAAAAAATATCATCAGTTTGTGCATGACTCTTCTTTTTGGGGGCTTACGAATAATCATTAGCTGATCCTTCTAGGCTTTCTTCTTAAAGTAAACAACTGCAGAAAGTGCCCCTGCTCCTAGCAACAAGCAAGAGATCAATACATACGTTTGGAAACCATTACTACCTGTTAATGGAATAGCTGCTTTTTGATTATTTTTAACAGTGATTCGATTTTCCTCTTTAAATGAGTTTTTGTTTACTTTAAATGCAATATCTTCTGTTAATTTTTGGTAACCAGTTGGTGCTTTTGTTTCTTCCAGTGAATATTCACCTTCAGTTAAACCAGTGATTTCAAAGTGACCTTCTTTATCTGATTTTAGGATCGCTGCATTTGCTACATCGTCTACCCATACTGCTTCTTTGACACCGTCTTTATCCGTATCAACTAATCCACCATAATATTTTCCTTCTGCGTTTTTAACAGCAAATTCTGCGCCTTCAAGCGGTGTTGCTTTGATTCCTGTTCCAAATAGTCCGCTATCGACTTTTAAGAATTTTGCACCATAAGTCACAACGTCAGCTTTCGTTTTTTCGTGGTGTTCTTCCTGATTAAATGGATTGTTGTTATAAACGAAATCCACGCTATTTGTTAATGGATTGGCAACAGCTGCGCTGTCATTTACATACATGTTATAAGTCATTTGAAGATCTTGTCCGTGTAAACTTGCTACAGTATCACTTACTTGGCCATTATTCACGATAAAATCGATCACAAAGCCATTTTCTGAATTTTGGATTTTATAATCTGTATTTTCTTTTAATACCACAGATCCATCTTTATTTGTTACTTTGATATTTGCTTTAGCAGCGACATAAGAAAGTCCTTGTCCTGCTGTATCCCCCCATTTAAATACACTGTAAGGAGAAGTTTCGCTTTTCACTCCGTTTACTGTGATACCGTCTGCTCCGCCTGCAATGTCTGTTGGGATATGAATCGTTCCTTGATAATTTACTGCGTCACCAATTTGGAAAGAATGTTCTTGTCCTGTTCCATTTGTTACTGTTTTATCGATCACTGGTGCTTTATAGTTTACGTATGAAGCTTTTAAGTCACTTGTCACGCCATCATTCGTAATTTCAAAGGTTAATTTATTGTGCGCATCGTTGCGAGCGTCTGCGCCTAATAAATATTGATCTGCTGTTGGTTCTTTATCTGATCCCACTACAACTTCTGAAGGAACTTCCACAAAATAGTATTTTCCTAACGTCAAATCAGTAGCAGTCAGCTTTCCTTGATCATCCGATACAAGATCTCCTAATTTTGTTCCTTTTCCAGGTTCGCCCTTGTATAACTCAAATTTTGCCCCTTTTAAAGGTGTTTGTTTGCTTTGAGCTGTGCCATCGTCACCAAATTTCGTTAATTCAAAACTCAACTTAGAAACAATATTTTTAGGATATAAGTGAATGTCTTTTAAAAAACCTGAACCTGTATTATCAGTCATTGGCGCAATCACAACCATTGGTTTTGCTTTTTGTGTGACTAATCCAGCAGCGGATTTACTTTCATAAACCACATATACATTCCCTTTGGAATTGACATAGGCTGGTTGATCAGCAAAAGTGATCTCACCATTTTCATCTACAGCTGAAGTAATTTTATTGGTTGCATTCTTAACGTACTCACTGTTAGATCCCTTGTCTTCTACATCTTTAACGATTTCGTCCACTTTCGCGTTGGTTAGATCAGAATCTTCCCTCGGTAATACTTGATCCGTAATATTTCCTAACGTAAACTCAACATCACCATAATCTGCCTTGTTGTATTTCGTTACACCTGTAGGATATTGATCGTGCGTATAACCATCATTTTTGATCCCGTCAATATCAACATTCAATTGCGTTCCTTGATCGTACATTAATTTATGAACCGTGATATTGACCTTCTCTGGTGGCGTTTTTTGCGTGACATCTTCTGCATATGCTCGATATCCCTGAAAGCAGCCTGCAATGATTCCTAACATTCCAACAAGCATTCCAGCTTTTTTTACATACCGATTTATTGCCATTTTTTACTCTCCTCATTTCATATTTCAACGACTCGCGTTGATTACAACCTTGTTATTGTAGCTCTCCCTGTACCACGTATCTTTCTTTTCCTTGTGACGTATAAACACAAGTAAACAACGTTAATAAGGGTTTCTCTCCTTTCTTTGGTAAAGACAAGAAAGAGTTCTCTTCAGGAACGCCATCAATTAATTTAAAGTACTCAGATACGATAAATTTACACGTTACCTTGTAACGATAGACGCCATCGTTACTAACTAAGTCCATCACCTCCCCTAATGACAACTTTTGAATATCTGAAAATAAAACACCTGGCATTTCCATGTTGTGTCCTGCTAGAACATAGTTTCCTTTGCCCATTTCGGCATCCTCATAAAAATAAGTAGCCGCTCCAAGACTCAAAGTGTATTGATTTGCCCCTTTAAAAATCGGCAATGCTAAACCAAGTGCAGGAATCTGAATTTGTGCAAATACTTGTTTATTGACGCCCATTTCGATTGCTTCTTTTTGTATGGACAACATTTGCCCCAAAGACATATCATTATTGACGTTCGTTGCATCCTCCTTATAACTCTTTGCGTGTGCATTGATTTGATCTACGGGCATCTTTTTTTCTATATTTTGCTTAAACACATCTCCTTCATGTTTTTGGTAGCTAACATAGCCAAACACACTGCAAAAGACGATTAAAGCGACTCCTAAAAAACCAAATAACCATTTTTTCATCCATCTGCCTCCTTTCAGACAAAACAAAAAAACTTTTTCTCATTTCCATAGAAAAAGTTTTAAAAATGAATTCTATTAATGAATGTCATGAGACTTCTAACAATAGTTGACAATTAGAACTTTTTTTCACATAAGTTCGTCTCAACTGTTCAAAGTTTTTCATTGAACCTAACAAATAAGCTTTCTCTTTTCCTGTTAACTGCATATCATTGATATATTGCGCGACAGATAATCTTTTAAGGTGTTTTTGTTTCATTGTTTTTAGTAACTTTTCTTCCATTTCTTTCGACACTTTTTTTCTATTTTCGATTTCTTTACAATTCATGAGTTTTCCTTCCTTTCATTATTTTTATCAAAATAAAAAAGCCTATGTACGCCATACGCTTTGGTCTTACTTCTTCAATTTTTTTCGTCTAATAACTGGACGTGCTGGTTTTAAATCTTTTATTCCGTTATGCTCTCTCCAATAGTCGAATTCTTTTCGTAATCTTTCTTTTTCCATATCTGTTCCTTTAGATAGGGCTTTGAATACATCTTTAGGTGAATAACCACGAGCTAACAGCTGTACATACCTTCCTTTTGTCAAAGTATCCATATCCATCGCATCTAAAACTGGTCGCGCCATCTAATTTTCCTCCTAAATAAATTCCTTACTCAATGCCTAAGGTAATACTACCTTTTTATTAATCGCCGTGATTCCTTCTAATCCTTTATCTGTAAAATCTAATTTGTATGGTTATTTTCCTAAGTAATTGGTCTGAGAATCATTACCTAATTTCTTTTTACTTTGAAAAAAATTATAGAATCTTGGATCTATTAAACCAATGTAGAATCAATGCTTAATACACAAGATTTTTGTTCATCAATAATTGTAAAAATGTCTTTTGTAGCTTCCTCCATACCGATTGGTTGTAACGTTTCTTCACTAATTTTTTTCGCATCCTCTTGAATTGCTTCATTTCGATTTAACTCATGCAAACATCGAATAAATTCTTCACGATTTTCGATATCTGTTACTACTTGTTCATACAATTCTGCACATTCTTCTTCATTCTTTGCTGCGATTAACGCATAATAGTATGGTGATTTTACTTCGAAAAATTTCATAATTTATTCCTCCAGTTTTTATTCTTCTTTATCCGCTACAAATTCAATGATTTCAACGCTGACAATATAATCACTCAAATATGACCAAGTATCTTCAACAGATAATTCGTCTCCATTATCATTCATAAGCGTCATTTTAAACCATTCATTACCTTCATCATCTTCAGGTAGCAAGCCGAATCCAATTGGATTATCAGTCAATGTTTGATCGTATAAATCATCCTCGTCTAATGCTAAAACATCTAATCCTTTACAATTTCCGCCTCTTCTAAACGTCACAAAACCTTTGTAATCCCAACGTTGGAAAGAAACCTTAATAGTATGTGTGCCCAATCGTATATTCGGATCATAATTTTTCATTTGTCATTCCTCCATTACGTAAATTTCATTTTCTCTATGTTTTATATCAATTTTTTCACTTTATTCAGGACTCGTTCATATTTTATCGTTTTTCGTTTACTTAAAAATACATAAAAAATATCGACTCGTTTATGGCGTCCGAAACGAGAAACCCTAGTAGAAATCGGTAAATGCTCGATTGATCCAATGACCAACGTCCTCGCAAGTATCTACATGTACTGCAGCACACGACACAATTTCTTGTGCGTCCTCCCCATTACGAGAAGACCTACTCCTTATTCCATGAGTTTGCGTCAAAGCCTAGATCCCTTAGTAGCTGCTCATGATTAATCTAGGCGCTATTCTAACTTGTCTAACCTCTAAATTCCCTCTTGTTTACTCTGTGTATATTATTTACACAAATTCATTTCACCACTATCCAAACAAGCGCATTTACTCGATTGACCAATTTTTTACGTTACCAATCGTAAAAATCTACCCCGTCACTCCCCGAAGGAAATTGTTGATAGATCAAGTCTACTCCTTATTTTTCTAATGATTCTAAGTTCTTTTAGAAGTCTCGACAATATTTTCAAGAAAGCGAAAAACGATAAAATACAAGTTATGAGAATGATCAATTCAGCTGATTAAACGCCCCATCCCTTTTGCGGTACACCGCAAGACTCCATTTTTCCTTCGGCCAATCAATACACTGTTTTGGTCATAAACATGTTTGATTTTTGGGTACAATTCTTTCAAATCAATAGGATCTTTTAAGATCACTTGCTTTTGTTTCCCAATGTAATAGCTCATTTCTTCTGACGCTTTATCTTTCTGTAATACGTATCTCTTACATTGCACTACAGTTTTACTTTGGCCAGTTGATAGTTTCTTCGTGATTTTCTCTGTAGCGGTACACCGTTTACCGTAGTGACAAATATCTTCGAGACTCAAAATTCCTGTATATGACATAAAATAATCCTCTCACTTTCTTTAAATATTTTTAATAAGTTTTTCTTGTTATTTTTCAAAAATAGAGAATTGATTTTCGTTCATGACAAACAAAAAAGAGGGAACGCATCCAAACATGCGTTCCCTCTAATTTCAGCGTTCGTCATACGGCAAAGAGCCACACGGACATTTTTATAACATTATGCTTAGGCATAGATTCATCGTAATATCACGTATTTTTAACCTTAACACAGCCAAAAAAAGTGGTATCACTTTTGAATATCTGTTATACTAAATCCGTTGCGGGTAATACCGTAACACTGAAGGGTAAACGCATTAAGGTGTGAGCTTAATGCCACCTGTGGACGTCGACGAAGGTTACCAGCCTTCCGAGTCTCACAGGGCCTTTCTTTTTTTTGTATTTTCAATTGTCCAAATTTATCGTCCAGAAGTGCAGAACGAAAATCAATTCATCACAAGCATAGCAGACAATTAAATTTAAAACAACTAAATTTATACAAAAAAATGTAAGCGAATAATATTCGTATTGCCTGAAAAGAAGTAATATCAAGGTTTTTAGCTTTTTTAAAAAATGAAATTACCTCTCTTCGCGTATTATTATAACTAAAAAACAGCAACATACAAACATTTGTTCTCTTTTTTGTGTTGGAAATTAATTATTAACTATTAACACTTATGACGTAAAAAGCTACGTTTGTGATTTTTATCATAATATTTTAACTCATAAATTCTATTAAAATAGCTATTTCTTTGTAACATTTGTAATATAATTAGAATAATAAAAAATTTTTAATTTTAATGCTACTCCATGAAGCAACAATCAATTTGTCAGTAAAATTTCACTCTAACCAGTCTTTCGTAATAGTTTTTGGGAAGCTTTCAGAATTCAAACGTTTTTCACTTGATACTTTAGCAGCTATTGGTTTTTCGATAAACCAATTTTTTACATAGACAAAAATCAGGTTCTGGATATTTTCAACTTTTTCGGTTTTTAATTTTTGATAGGCTTTTAACAGTGTCGTGTATAATTCTTGTTCTGCATTGACATAATAACTATCGAGTTCTTCAAAAATTATTGAAATACCACTTTCTGTTTCGGCTTTTTTCTTTGCATTATGAATAGTCTGGACAGTTTTTTGAGCTTCACTGTAACTTGAAGAAAATGTTTTTATTAAATTTAATACTCGTTCAGGGATAAACGTAGCAATGCTGTCGTTTGTCATAATTGTCTCAAAATTGTCTAACAACAATTGATCTTGTAGGCGGTCTTTTTCAGTGTCTATATTGTGTCTATTAGTGTCTAATATATTATTATTAAGTTCTGGTATGATTTTCATACCCTCTGATTTATCAACGTTTTGGCACGGTATGATTTTCATACCCTCTTGAGCCCCAAGGGATTCAGCGTCTGATTTTTCGTCGGGGGTGGGTATGATTTTCATACCCTCTGATTTATCAACGTTTTCCCTATTTTCTCTATCAAATTTTTCGAGTAAGTAGATATCATTTTCTGAGACTTTTAATTCTGCTAGATACAGTCTATTAGGATTATTTTTCCCTAACTGTTTGTTAAATCCCATCTGCTTTTGTAATAATAAACCAAAGGATTCCAACTCTTTTTTGATTGCTATCGCTTTTTGTTTTTGGCAGTTTAATACGCTACATAGTTCATTTGTCGTATAAGTAAAATAAACATTACCTTCTTCATCGATTTGCCGTTTACTGATTGCGATCTCTAATCTTGCTTTTAAAAGCATATAGGCAATCTTAGTTGAATCTTTCATTTTTTTGTATTCGTCAGAAACAATAAAGACTTTTGGAAATTGATAAAATAATTCGTTGTAAACTCTATCCGCCTTAAAAAAATTAAAATCAGTCATTGTAGATCCTCTACTTTCACGTTGTTTTATTTATGTAAAATTACCTACTCTTTTCGAAAATAGCAAAGATAAATAAAAAATGCAAACGCATTAAAACTGTTTTTTAATTAAATACTACCTAAAATCAGAAATAAAACGAATTATGTACTACCTTTAAAGTCATTAAGAACTACTTTAAATAAATATTATTTATAATTAAATACTACCAGAAGAACGTATGAATAAAATTTAGTTTTAAAATTAAAGATAATTAAGTACTACCAGTGTCAAAACAAAAAATAAATTAAGAACTACCTTATGCATATAAAACATACTACCATTACTAGTGATATATACTACCTTATTTCAGTAGTATATATTATATTATTATTATAAGACAAGGCTTTAGGCTAGAAAACAATAGATTATATACTACTAAAAAATACAATAAGTACTACCAATGTCAGATATATATAATAATTATGTACTACCATTAAAATTAAATTATTTAATAAGATACTACCGTGTTAATCTGAAAAAAATTACTTTAAAGTAGTTATATACTACCTGTTAAATTATATACTACCATTAATACTTAAATTATATACTACCTATATTTATATTAAGTACTACTGTTCTAGGAATAAGATAATAAAAAAATACTACCAAATTGCAATTAAATACTACTTAAAATGTAAAAAATAAGAACTACCCAAATTAGGTAGTTCTTAATAAGAGAAATATCAGATAAATTTGTACAAGTCATAAAAAATTAATCTTAAATTTTTAAATATATATACTTGTTAATTATAAACTACTTTATTTAGGTAGTACATATTTAATAGATAAAACTACATGCTTGTAGTTTGTCTAGCTAATGAGTTGCATATGATTTATATAAAGGTGTGCAGCATAACTTAGTTGAAGTTAAGAGAATAGAATAAATATTTTTTGTTTTGCTAATAATTAAACACTACCTAAATATGGTAGTGTTTAATTATATAATATTCATTTTGTTACAAATAATCGTATTATAAAAGCATAACAATTGGGATAACTATTTTTTAGATTATTTAAGTACTACTTAAATTAGGTAGTATTTAAATTTTGGTTTAAGGTAGTAGGTAATTAAGAAATGATATATACCTTCTTTTATAATAGAAGGGGAGAGGCCTAGTTAAAAGCAGCGACAATTAATAACAATGTATTTAATGCTTTACAAAATCCATTTGGTGGACAATGCATTGTTATTAGCGATGATCTACCGTTCTAAGTAGTTTTTTCTATTGGTTGCATTCGTGACTAATTATGGTATAATTATGAGTAACAAAGAGGTATTTCATTATATCACCAAACCCCATCAGCGTGCAGGCTGATGGGGTTTTTTTTACGTTTCTATATTATAGAATTAACGGGTAGGCTTACTGTCTTTTTTGGCAATTTTGCAATCAAGCCACTTGCAGATGTAGTGTGCAGTTACCTCTGCAAATGGCTTGATTGCAAAAACAAAATCAAAAAGGTATTTCATTATATCTCCTCCTCCCCTTGCCAGATTAGGCCGGGGTAGCAGACAGCAAAACTATTATAACATAACTGAAATACCTAAATGACATATACAGATATGATAATTGATGTATTGATTTTTCTAACAAAAGCACATATTTTAATATATACTACCTATTTTAGGTAGTATATATTTTTAGATACAATATCGATCAGTTTTGAGGAAATGAAATTCTAGATATTTTTTGCTACATAGAGTTACTTTCAATATTTTTTAACGTAATTAGGCAGAAGTCACTCATCCTCTATAGGTTTGTGATGAAATTGCTATTGATCCATTTAAGTAAGAGCAAAAAACTGGAGGTTTATCAGGTAATTGGTCTAATGGATTTAAGTATGCGGTCACCGTGTATAGAGTTGCTTATGAGATTCAAGAAAATAAAGTTATTCCAGTATTGCTATATGGAACACATAACAATTTTTATGAATTAGCCGAGAACACTCGCAACTTTATTCGTGTAGATGAATCGGCTTCGGTTGAGTTATAACTTTAGCTATATCAATCAACCGACCGACATATGTTAAATCTATATATAATAAAAATACCTACTTAAATGGATGTTAACGGAAGTGTATGGTGAGTAGTTCACTCGTATTTTGATATCGTTTGTATATGTTTTCAGCGTTCTAAGTGGCTTATTTTGTCCAATAATAACATGGAGTGGAATCCCTTAAGAAACACCGTTGGCAATTGTTGTTATAACATGTTATAATTTATTCATCAAAAACTAAAAGGAGTGTGATAACATGGGAAAAGAACTAAAGGTTAGAAAGATCGGCAATAGCGTGGGAGTGATCCTTCCAAGCTCTCTTGGATTAAAAAGCGGAGACACTATCCAAGCCAAACAAGAAGGCAACTTATTCATATTAGATACTACTCAAATAGCAAAAGAACACGATCGCAAATTGATTGAAGAAAGTTTCCAAGACTTTGAGAAAGGTTTAACAGTTTCAGAAATTGAAATGGTAAAAGCTTTCGGAAAATACGGCTGGAGTGAATAGATGAAAGAGTACACGCTAGTTTATTCTAAAAGTTTCCAGACCAGCCTTGAAACGATAATAGAAGAATGGGAAAATGAGCTTGCTCTTTCTCCAGCCAGCATAAAAAGATTTGTAGGTGCGATCCAGAAGGCTTTAGAACTAACCAAAAATTTTCCAACTATGCATGAGGAAGTTTCCGAAATCTATGGAATGGATATCCCAACATATCGGATCGTGATCGGCAAAAGCTATGCCTTATTTTATCGGATCGACCATGAAAAAAAAGAGATACTTGTAGGACGTATTTTCCAATCTAAACAAATGAAACTAGGCTTGTAACAATAATTAGGCAAAAGTCGCTCATCCTCTACAGGTGGGTGATTAATGCCGCTCGATATGGTTGTTAACCGTCGGTTACTCGAAGATTGATATATAAGACTTAGTACCTTTTTATTTTGCTCCATGTTATGGCCGAAGGTCTAAAGATACAATCATTAGTCTAGAGAAAAATTAAGAAACGTAGGAACTACGGGGATCGCTTGGTGAATAAGAGACACTGCTATTAGTGAAAAAATAAGATATCAAGTACGCTCTATTCCCAAAAATTTCGTGACTTTACTCATGAGAGGTTCAAGTAGTATATTTTTAATCAAAATTGACGTAACTTTTAATAAATACTACCTAAATAAGGTAGTATTTATTTTTGTGTTTTAAAAGAGGAAGTCCAATATATCTATGGGAAACTTCTTAAATATTATGTTGGTACATGAAAATATACATCCCTGCTAGACTATTTACAACATTTTACTTTGTACGTATTCTTGTTTTAAAAGGAATGGGATAAAATATAGGTACAATAACTATTTGATGCTAAATATAATTAATGGAGGAGAGATAGTGAACATACTTAATGAAAAAAGATATGTATGGTTTGCTGGTAAAAAATATATTACTACTTTCAAAAGATTATCCGAGTTAATGCAGCAGACTGTTAAAAGTGCTATGCCTGAAGGATACAAGTTTAATTTTGTTCAATCTTCAGTATCTACTGAAAGTATCTATTTTTCAATTCTTTCTGAGAATAGGCTTTTTCATTTTAGAATAAGTTCTCATGTAAAGAAAACTGATGTTGATATATATACGTTCCGTACAAATAATTATAAAAATTTAAATGATTTGAGTAGAAGTATCAGTGAATATCTCAAGGGGAATAGCTATCTCAAGATTCGATTTTCACATATATTAATTTTACTACCATATTTGAATGAGAATTTCACCCTAATTCAAGTAGATAAGTCTTTCATTGCCTCAGGTAATCAAGGAAATATGAATATTACAAGTAACAAAACGTCACGTGTGCTATTGGCGTTGATGGGTTACGGAATTCTTTATAGAGATGACCAAAATGGCCAGATTCTAATAACTCGGGCTGGGCGTTCATTATTAATGAAATATAGAAAATTTATACCGGAAGATTTTCAAAACTTACAGTTAGAAAACATGCGTTTAGAAGATTTATTTAGATTAGCAGAAAATGATAAGTATAGATTTGAAGTTTTGAAAATTCAAAAGAATGAACTATTGAATAAGTTACATCCTGAGAATGCGATAAAAGCACATTTTGGTGATGCTAATCATATGTATAGTTGGTTCATTCCTAAAAGATTTAGAGGGAAAATCAATGCTGGAGATCAAGTGAAAGTACTCAATCGAAATAGTACAGATGTCGTAATGATAACAGATATCTATGTAGAAGATGAAGATATAATCAAATATATGAAGCCTGTGATAAAACTTGTTAATAAAAATAAAGGAACCCGTGGTGCTAGTTAATTTTTTCCTAGAGGAAAATGTCTAAACATGTTGGTAAATCAACAAAAAAACGCATATAGTAGTCTCAAAACTCCCAAGAAATGAGGACTACATATGCGTTCATCAAAATATACTGAACATTATACAGATACTTTTATAACATTCAAGGAAATTATGAGAACTGTTTCTAACATATACCACAATTGTGTACCAGATAAGATTAAAAACCGAAGAAATACTGATCAACTGAAGCAACGCGATACAGTGATTATTGCTTGTGTTATATGGGGCATAATTAATGGCTATACTAGCCAAAGAGCCACGTATAGAGCGGTTTGTTCCGTCTTATTTCCTAATGGTGACTTTCCTAGTAGGAGTCG
>NZ_JAPRGK010000015.1:0-43347 GCF_035726465.1 Enterococcus sp. E4-150
AATTGGAGCTGTCCTTATGGACCTTCATGACGAATGGCTCAGTTCTACAAGAAAATATATTAAGTTTGATCAATGAGAGACCGGTAAAACATTGTATAGTATTTTACACAGGATTATGGACTTGACTTTCTGATGATTTTCCTACAGATGTTTTTTAACAAAGATTCCTTTTATAAAAGGTTTCTATAACCTTGGAATAATAACTCTCTTATTGATAATTATAACTTTGCCTTTCTAAGGCGAATACCATCTACTAAAAATAAACAAATAAATATGTTATTTAAAAACATAAAAAGAACGGGACAAAAATGTCCCGTTCTTTTTCTCACAACCGAATAAACAGTATTTGAGGGCTATTGATGCAGCTAAAACGAATTACGCTTTGTTAGCTGAACCGAACCAGTCGATATGAGATTTAGCATCTTCAACGATTGCTGCTTTACCTGGAGCTAATAATTTACGAGGGTCGAATCCTTTACCTTCTTTATCTTTACCAGCTTCGATATATTTACGAGTAGCTGCAGCAAATGATAATTGGAATTCAGTGTTAACATTTACTTTTGAGATACCCATTGAGATAGCTTTTTCGATTTGATCTTGAGGAATACCTGATCCGCCATGTAATACTAAAGGCATGTCTGGACCTACAGCATCAGCAATTGCTTGTAAGTGGTCAAAAGCTAATCCTTTCCAGTTTTCTGGATATTGACCATGGATGTTACCGATACCGCAAGCTAAGTAGTCGATACCTGTAGCAACCATTTGTTTGCATTCTTCAATATCAGCTAATTCGCCGTTACCGATGATTCCGTCTTCTTCTCCGCCGATTGAACCAACTTCACATTCAACTGAGATACCTTTTGCATGTGCTTTTTCAACAACGTCTTTAGCTAATTTCAAGTTTTCTTCAAATGGTAGATGTGAACCATCGAACATTACTGAAGTATAGCCTAATTCGATACATTCCAAAGCAGCTTCGTAGTCACCATGGTCTAAGTGGATAGCAACTGGAACAGTGATGTTCATTGCTTCAACTAAATCAGTGATTAAATCTTTACAGATTTTGTAACCACCCATGTATTTAGCTGCACCCATTGATGTTTGGATAAGTACTGGTGCTTGTTTTGCTTCAGCCGCTTCAAGGATTGCTTGAGTCCATTCCAAGTTGTTTGTGTTGAATCCGCCGACAGCGTAACCGCCTTTACGAGCAGCTTTTAAAAATTCAGCTCCTGATACTACTGGCATAATAAAATTCCTCCTAAGTTTTGTAAAACTAAATTTGTTAAGACAATTCTTAACCAACGACCCTATTTTACCAAACATTTCGGTAGTTTTCTACTAAAATCAATGAAAATGAAAATTTTCAAGAAGTTTTTTGCAAAAAATAAAATATCCAATAGCGCTTTAATCGAAAAAAGTCTTTTGCTTTCTATCTTTTTTCCTACAAATAATAACAAATCAGAAAAAGAGAAAAGTGACAAGAAAATTGCTTATCCCCTTTTCTTGCTACTTTTCTCTTTCTATCAAGTTCAAAAATTATTTTGTTTCGTGATCTGCTAATGATGCTCCGACAAATGCTTTGATTAATTTTTGCGGGCGATTTGGACGAGAAATCAATTCTGGGTGGAATTGGCATCCCACAAAGAATTTTTTCTCTGGCAGCTCTACGATTTCTACTAAACGGTTATCTGGTGAGACACCTGAAAAGACTAGCCCTTGTTCTTCAAACAATTGACGATATTTGTTGTTGAACTCATAGCGGTGACGGTGACGTTCTTGCACAACATCGGCTCCATCATATGCTTCAGCCGTCTTCGTTCCTTTTTTGATTTTACATGGGTATAATCCAAGGCGTAAAGTTCCACCCAAATTCTCGATGTTTTCCTGATCAGCCATTAAATCAATAATATTGTTTGCTGTATCTGGATTCGTTTCAGCTGATGACGCATCTTCTAATCCAACGACGTTACGTGCAAATTCGACACAAGCCATCTGCATACCAAGACAAATACCTAAAAACGGAACGTCATTTTCGCGAGCATAACGAATCGCTTCGATTTTCCCTTCTACTCCGCGATCACCAAATCCACCAGGAACCAAGATTCCATCTGCGTCTTTCAAACGTTCTTCTACATTTTCTCTCGTTAATTCTTGTGCTTTGATCCAATCGATCTCGATGTCTGAATTATAGGCGAAACCAGAATGTTTCAATGCTTCAACTACTGAGATATATGCATCTGGTAACTCGACATATTTACCGACAAGCGCAATCCGTACTTTTTTCTTCAAGTTCAAGACACGTTCTTCTAATTCTTTCCATTCTGTCATGTCTGCTTCTGGTGTATCTAGTTTTAAATGGTCGCAAACAATTTGATCCATTCCTTGTGCTTGTAAAACTAATGGGATGGAGTAAAGTGTATCTACATCTGGCGACTCGATAACTGCTTCTGGTTCGACATCACAAAATTGTGCCAATTTATTTTTCACGCTTTGAGAAACAGGTTGCTCTGTACGTACCACCAAAATATTCGGTTGGATACCTAAACCACGTAGCTCTTTTACACTGTGCTGCGTTGGTTTAGTTTTCATTTCTCCAGCAGCTTTCAAGTAAGGAATCAATGTTGTATGGATATACATAACATTATCTGTACCGACATCTGCTTTCATTTGACGAAGTGCTTCAAGGAATGGCAAAGATTCTATATCCCCTACTGTTCCCCCTACTTCTGTAATGATCACATCTGAATCAGTCATTTTAGCTGCTCGCATGATTTTTTCTTTGATCTCATTTGTAATATGAGGAATAACTTGAACAGTTGCTCCCAAGTATTCGCCCTTACGTTCTTTACGCAAAACTTCAGAATAGATTTTTCCTGTCGTCACGTTGGAGTATTTGTTCAAATTGATGTCAATAAAACGTTCGTAGTGGCCCAGATCCAAATCTGTTTCAGCACCATCATCTGTTACGAATACTTCTCCGTGCTGATATGGGCTCATCGTCCCCGGATCCACGTTGATGTATGGATCAAATTTTTGGATAGTTACTTTTAAGCCGCGGTTTTTCAATAAGCGTCCTAAAGAAGCTGCAACAATCCCTTTTCCGATTGATGAAACGACACCGCCGGTCACAAAAATATATTTTGTCATAAGTTCAAAAACTCCTTTTTAATTTATGTGCAGGAAAAGTCTCAGAAAATAAACAAAGCTCCCTATTCTTCAATAAGAATAGGGAGCCGAAATTTCTGTAAACTTCTGACCCTCTAAAAGGGTGCCCAAGGTGTATAATACAAGCTGACTAAGGGAAAGTCAAGTACTCAAATGAATACTATCCGCTTACAATTTTTTCTTTTTCGATATCCTTTGAGAAATTATTTCTTAAGTCCTTTATGAGTGCAAAAAAAATTTAACCCACATAATAAGCTTGATATAAACATAGCTAACGTTAAACCTAAGCAAATCAGAAAATCGTTACTGAAAAATTTTAAGTGAAACAATAGATAAAAAAATAAAACAAACATTATGATAGATAATATCCCACCTAACAAAGAACTACTTTTTCCTACTTGCAGCAACAGTTTATATAGCTTATCGTAGAAACAATCTTTTTCTTTCACCCTTATTTACCTCCTTTACGTAAAAAACGTAGTCCACAGTTCTCGGATTTTTGGCATATCTTTTCTATTAAATAATATCAAAAACAAAACAGTTCCACTAATTTTTTCAAAGATGACCTTTTTTTCAACAAAAGTGCCTTGTAGGGATTCATTGAAGGTAACGAATCACATAAGTAAAAAATAAGGAGATGCGACAAAAGTCGTGCCTCCTTATTTCTAAATAAACGGTGTTCTCCTGCCAACTCCTCGGTCACAAGTCACAATATCCATCAAACATGAGAAGCTGTTTTTGAAATTGCTCCTTGTGACTCAGAGTTAAACGGCAGGCTTACGACCTCTTGATAAACGGTGTTCAAAAGCCAGTTTCTCGGTATCAAGCCAAATTTATGCAAAAATGTAGAAAGCCATTTTCACAAAATTTTTCTTAATACTCGAAACTAAACGTCTTTTTCAAAACCTCTTGGTAAACGGTGTTCAAAAGCTTGCATCTGCGGTAATAAGTTCAGCCAATTCAAAAACAAGAAAAGCTGTTTTTGCTTGGCTATTCTTATTACTTGTTGCAGGGCAGCTTTTTCACAACCTCTCCACTAAACAGTGTTCAATCAGCTGACCCTCGGTATTAGCTCAAAAAACGGCAAAATATGAGGAACTATTTTGACGTTTGTTTCTCTAATACTCAGGTCAAAACGCTGATTTCACAGTCTCTAATTCACGTTATTCCTGTTTTAATAAAGTTCTAGATATTGTTCTCTTTCCCACTCGGAAACAGTTTGTCTGAATGCCGCCCATTCGAGACGTTTTGCTTCAACAAAATTTGAGAAGATATGTTGTCCTAATGCGTCAATCATTACATTATCCTTACGCAATTCTTTGATAGCATTATGGATAGTTGAAGGTAAGTCCTGGATATGTGCAGCTTCTCTTTCTTCCTCATCCATTACATAAATGTTACGGTCAACAGCTGCTGGCGGTGTGATCTGATTACGGATACCGTCTAGTCCTGCTTGCAACAATACTGCCATTGCCAAGTATGGGTTTGCAGATGGATCAACTGACCGCAATTCCAAACGTGTGGATAAACCGCGAGATTCTGGTACACGTACTAATGGCGAACGATTACGACCGCTCCATGCGACATAAACAGGCGCTTCATAACCTGGAACGAGACGTTTATAAGAATTGACTGTTGGATTGCAAACGGCTGTGTAGGCACGAGCATGTTTCAGCAAACCACCTAAGAAATGATAAGCTGTTTCACTTAGTTCCAATTCACCATCTTTATCATAGAAAACATTTCCTTCATCATTGAACAAAGACATATTGCAATGCATACCAGAACCATTGATCCCAAATAACGGTTTCGGCATGAAAGTCGCGTGAAGTCCATGCTTGCGTGCAATCGTTTTGACAACGAGCTTGAAGGTTTGGATATTATCACAAGCATCTACCACATCTGCATATTTAAAGTCAATTTCATGCTGTCCTGGCGCTACTTCATGATGTGAAGCTTCCACTTCAAAGCCTAGACTTTCTAATTCCAACACGATGTCACGGCGGCAATTTTCACCTAAATCTGTTGGTGCAAAATCAAAATAACCACCTTTATCATTCAAGGTCGTTGTGATCCCACCGTCTTCGTCTAATTTAAATAAGAAGAATTCTGGTTCAGGTCCTAAATTGAAAGAGGTAAAACCAAGGTCGCGCATATCTTTCAATGCTCGTTTCAAATTCCCGCGAGGATCGCCGGCAAATGGTGTCCCATCCGGATTATAGATATCACAAATTAAACGAGCAACTTTTCCATGAGCACTTTCCCATGGGAAGATCATCCAAGTGGAGAGATCTGGATACAAATACATATCGCTTTCTTCAATTCGAACAAATCCTTCAATCGAAGAACCGTCAAACATCATTTTATTTTCTAATACTTTGTCGATCTGGCTCACTGGAACTTCTACATTTTTGATCGTACCTAAGATGTCTGTGAACATCAATCGTAAAAATCGTACGTTTTCTTCCTCAATGATTCGTTTGATTTCTTCACCTGTTATCTGTTTCTTTACCATGGTATCCCTCTTCCTTTTTTAATTTATTCAGTCAAAGAATTGTCTTTGCAATCCTTGCGACTGATAATGACCTGTTTTGCTTAACCCACCTTGCGCCAAAATCTCATCACGAAAAATTTGTCGAACGTCATGATCTGTCAACGGCTTCTTGTTTTTTGCTTCTTGTTTTTTCGCCTGTGCCATTTCGTATACACGTTTGATCCCAGCCATATTCAATCCATCTGAAAGATAGTCTTTAATCTCAAGCAGCATATCAATATCATTCAGCGAATACATACGTCGGTTTCCTTCGCTTCGTTCCGGATGAACTAAATCTTGTTCTTCATAATAGCGAATTTGCCGAGCAGACAAATCAGTCAGCTTCATAACTGTACCAATTGGAAATACGGACATAGATCGGCGCAATTCCTTTTCTCCCATCAGACGTCCCCTTTCGTTTTATAAGTTGGCTAAAGTGTACCAATTAAAAAAAATATTGTCAACTGCATATGTTAGGTTTTCTAACATGAGATCTCTATTTTTTTATAAAATAACAAAAAACAAGAAAACAAAAAAGGTATCTAGTTGATTTTCGTACCAGATACCTTTTATTTTTTTATTATACTGTACTATCCTTTATTAGTGTTTTTATTGTTAAAAAAACAAAATTTTATTGGTTTTTTCTTAACCATTTTGAATTGGTTTTTGCAAACCCTTTAACTTCATATTCGTTTGTTTCTTCCATGTACGCTTCGTCCAAAACCATTGTTTGTCTTCTCAACTCGCTTAATTTCTGTCCTTCGTTGCTTGGCACAGAAAGTGTATAAGGGGTCATTAGTTCCATCAGCTGACGTTTGATTGCTTCGATCAACGCCATCTTACCTTCTTTCGTCTGAGTAGAAATCAATACATTTGGAAATAGCGTAGGCGTGAACATCGCTGGGTCGATCTGGTCTGCCTTATTGTAAACAGTCAGTATCGGCATTTCTTTCATATTCAGTTCATCCATCAATTTTAGGACAGTCTGCTCCTGTAAAATACGATCTGGAGAACTAGCATCGACTACATGTAGCAAAAGATCCATATTTTGACTTTCTTCTAATGTAGAATGGAAAGCATCGATCAGTTGCGTAGGCAGGTCTTGGATGAACCCGACGGTATCCGTTACAGTAATCTCAAATCCTTCAGCAAAACGCCATCTCTTAGTCAATGGATCTAACGTTGCAAACAATTGATCTTTCGAATAAGTATCCGCTTGTGTCAATAGATTCAAGATAGTTGACTTCCCGGCATTCGTGTAGCCAATAAGTCCAATCTGAAAAATCTCGCTATTTTTTCTTTTTTGGCGATTGCGCTCTCGATGAGCTTCTACTTCTTTCAATTCTTTCTTAACAGCAAAAATTTTATTCCGTATATGTCGGCGGTCTGTTTCTAACTTTGTTTCACCTGGCCCTCTTGTTCCGATCCCACCGCCAAGACGAGATAATGTTTTCCCTTGCCCTACTAAACGAGGCAGCAGGTATTCTAACTGAGCAAGTTCAACCTGCAGCTTCCCTTCTTTCGAACGAGCACGCATCGCAAAAATATCTAAGATCAGCTGCACGCGATCAATCACCGGAAGACCAACAGCATCGGTAATCAGTTGGCTCTGTCTCGGAGTTAGCTCATGATTAAAGATGATCAAATCCGCTTCATGCGCATCCGCTTGTTGAACTAATTCTTGTAATTTCCCTTTACCGATAATCGTTTGCCGATCCACTTGTGGTCTCTTTTGTGTAATTGTGAATACGACTTCTCCTGATGCGGTATTCGTCAGCTGAACTAGCTCTTCCATTGACTCTGAAAAGTAACGCTGGTTTGCTTCGGTTTCTACCCCTACGATGATCACTTTTTCTTCCATTTTATTCCGCCTCCAGCCATTTTTTGATTGTTTGCTCAATCTGACTTTTTTGATTTGGCTCACTTATAAGATCAAACCACTGTGCATCCAAACGGTTACGAAACCACGTCAACTGACGTTTCGCGTATCTTCTCGAATGTAGTTTGACTTGTTCTGTTGCTTCTTCCAATGTTTCTTTCCCTTCAAAATAAGGGAAAAATTCTTTATATCCAATACCTTGACTGGCCTGGACTTCTCCAAGCTCATACACCTTACGCGCTTCTGCTACTAAACCTTCTGCTAGCATCAAATCGACTCTTTGATTGATTCGTTCATAAAGAATACTACGCTTCGTATCTAATCCAATCATGAGGTAATCATACAATTGCTTTGGCTCTTCTTTAGGTGCCGTGATACTATGTCCTGTCGTCTCTAAAACTTCCAGAGCTCTTATCACCTTTCGTTGATTGTTCCAGTGGATTTTCTCAGCAGCTGCCGGGTCTTTTTCTTTCAACTGATTCCATAATGCTTGGGAACCAATTGTTTCAGCTAACGTTTCGTATTTTTTTCTAATCTCAGGATTCGCTTCTTCTGTCGCTCCTAACTGATAATCATATAGAAGGGATTGGATATACAGACCCGTACCACCAGCTATGATAGGTAGGTGCTCTCGGTTCGCAATTTCAGTAATCAATTGTCGACCTGAATGCTGAAAATCAGCGGCTGAGTAACGTTGAGTAGGTTCAATCACATCAATCAAATGATGCGGAACATCATTCATCTCTTCTTCTTTGATTTTTGCTGTACCGATATCCAGATTTTTATAGATTTGCAGTGAATCACCACTGATGATCTCTCCTCCAAATAGTTGTGCGAGTTCCACACTTAGCGCTGTTTTACCGACTGCTGTCGGACCGACGATCACTAATACTTTTTCCATATTTTACCTACTTTTCGTTGATTGTTTCCACCGAAGAGCTTTCTCCGGAAAATCAGTTATTATTCCATCTATTTTGAGTTCTTGACATTTGGCCATTTCTTCTTCATCGTTAATCGTCCATGCACGAATTGCTTTTGGAAAATCAGCTGCCTGGACTGGATGTTCGAACAACCAAGTATTTTTTGGATGTACTCCTTCTATATAAGGGGTTTCTGCTGCTAGCTGGATCTTTTTATCAGAAGTACTCATCAATAAGTCCAGCTGTATCTCCGGTTCCAGTAACGCGATTTTTTCCAAAGAATCCAAATGAAAGCTGCAATATGCATGTTGAAAAGGCCAATCTCTACTTTTTAATGTTTCGGCTAATTTTTCTTCGATACCGGGATATTCATACTGATCAGTTTTAATTTCAATCATTAGCATCCCTCGGTAATTTTTTTGGAGAAGCAGTCCTAACACTTCTCTCAATTCAGGAACTTTAGCTGCTGGAAATTCTTTGCTGAATTTGCCTCCTGCATTCAATTTTTTGAGTTCTTCCAATGTTTTTTCTCGAATCAGCCCTTTACCGTTAGTCGTCCGATCCACTTCTTCGTCATGCATAACGATCAAATAACCATCTTTGCTTAGATGAACATCTAATTCGATACCATCTGCACCTACTCGTACAGCTTCTGCAAATGCAGGAAGGGTATTTTCTGGGTGGGTACCGCTGCTTCCGCGATGAGCATAGATTTGTAACATCTTTCTTCACTCCGTTCAGTTCTATTGTATCATTAAGAAAAAAAGAAAGCATTGCCACGCTCTCATGTGCAACGGCAATACTTCAAAATATCAGCTCCAAACATCATCTTTCGAGAAGAAACCAATCGGCTGGCGCGTCATAGTCTTCAACTGTGCTTTTTTTTCATTGATCATTTCAGTCAAACTATCCGTAAAATTCTCTAAAATCACGCGTCCGCCTTTATAAGCATATCCACCAATCTTCATTGTTTCATCTGGAGATAAAATCACTTTTCGATGGGAGATGTTCTTAAACAGCTCATCTAAAATATAATTTGGCAGATAAAAACTATTCTGCGCTGAAAATGATTGGAGATACGCAAAATCGTCAATCGTGATATAACAATCATCGAATGCATCAAAGCTGACATATTCTTCCATCAGCGTCGTCCGTTTTTGCAAGATCTCGTTGATCTTTTTATTTAATTGGTTCAGCGTCTCGATTTCTTTGACTTTCAATTCCAATTCACGTCTACGCTGTTCTTTATTTTCCAAGTGACGCATTTGCAGTATCATGCCGATATAGACAACTACAGCACCCGTCAACACGCCGATAAGACCGGTAATACCAACTATCAATCTGTTGTTCCTCCTTGTTTTGCTTCTCTGCTTATCATACCATAAAGCAGGTTTATGCGACTAATTTGCCTAAGTTTTTTATTTGACCTTTTTTGACCAAAAATGTATACTACTTTTTAGGTATTAGAAACTAAATTATGGTACACTATTTCTAAACGAAACCAAGGAGGAACTCTATTATGAATTTAATTCCTACAGTCATTGAACAATCATCACGAGGCGAAAGAGCTTACGATATCTACTCACGTTTATTGAAAGACCGTATCATCATGTTAAGCGGCCAAGTAACTGATGATCTTGCTAATTCGATCATCGCCCAATTGCTTTTCTTAGATGCTCAAGATTCTGAAAAAGATATCTATCTTTATATCAATTCTCCTGGTGGTTCAGTTACAGCAGGTATGGCTATCTACGACACAATGAACTTTGTCAAAGCTGATGTCCAAACAATCGTTATGGGTATGGCTGCTTCAATGGGAAGCTTCTTGCTGACAGCTGGTACAAAAGGGAAACGATTTGCTTTACCAAATGCTGAGATCATGATCCATCAACCTCTTGGCGGCGCTCAAGGTCAAGCAACTGAAATCGAAATTGCGGCACGTCATATTTTACAAACACGCGAACGCTTAAACAAAATTTTAGCTGAACGCACTGGCCAACCGCTTGAAGTGATTGAAAAAGATACAGACCGTGACAACTATATGACAGCTGAACAAGCAAAAGCATATGGATTGATCGATGAAGTCATGGAAAACAGTTCTTCATTAAATTAATCTGTTTCAAAAGAAGCTTTTTAAGCTCTCTTATCTAAACCAAAAAAAGGATGGCCAGCTCAAACTGACCATCCTTTTTTTATTTTTATGGATGCTACTGCCTATCTTTTCTCCTTGAATTTTCCTTGCGCATGCATCCGACCTATTTCGACATAATGCTGGATGTTTTCTTTGTTTTTTTGGATTTCTTCTTTTGTCAAAGGTCGGATCACTTTAGCTGGACGACCAAAAGCCAAGACATTAGGAGGAATAACTTTTCCTTCTGTTACTAATGATCCAGCACCAATCAAACTATTCTCACCAATAACCGCATGATTCAATATCGTGGTTCCCATCCCGATCAGCGCCCCTTTTTCGATTGTACAGCCGTGTAGCATGCACTGATGTCCTACCGTCACATTCTCCGCAATATCTACAGGTGCATCATGATCGACATGGATGATTGTACCATCTTGGATATTCGTTCTTTGTCCTATTTTTATCCAATTACTGTCCCCGCGTAAAACAGCTTGATACCAGATCGTCACATCTTCTGACAATGTCACATCACCAATCACTGTGGCATTTGATGCTATAAACCGTTCCATATTTATTTTTCTCCTTTCATTTTTTGTAGAAACTAATCCTATTGAATAAAGATATCATAGCATATATTTATTTCATAAGAAAAAAACAGGTAAAACCTGCTCAGGCCAGATGTCTATTTACAGTATCTGGTAACTGACGTTTTACCTGTTTTTATTGTACATCTATATTTTCTTCTATTACTTTTTTTAAAATTAATTCGTACACTTCTATTTGTGCTGCCAAGCGTTCGATTTGAAACTCATTTTCAAAAAAATCAGCTGAATCAAATGGTTTTGTCTGACAGACGTGCGTTAAACGATCAATTTCTCTTTTGGCTTCAGTGATTTTTTCATTTAAAAACTGTTCCATCTCCGTGTCCTCACTATTCTTGATAACTTTACTTTACCATTATCAAGAATAGAGAACAAAAAATAAGTTTTAAACTGTTTTATTCTTATATGACTTATTCTGCTTCCTCAGCAAATTGGCTGTTATACAGTTTTTCATAAAATCCACCTTGTGCCAATAAACTCTCATGCGTTCCTTTTTCAATGATCTGACCTTGATCCATCACTAGAATCAGATCTGCATCACGGATTGTCGATAAACGGTGAGCGATGACGAAACTTGTCCGTCCCTCCATCACGCGATCCATTGCTTTTTGAATCAACGCTTCTAAACGGGTGTCTACTGAACTTGTTGCTTCATCTAAAATCAAGATTTTAGGATCGGAGACCACTGCTCGGGCAATCGTCAGCAACTGTTTTTGTCCTAAAGACACATTGTCTCCCTCAGAATTGATGGCCATATCATATCCATCTGGCATTGTTCGGATAAAATGATCTACGTTTGCTGTTTTCGCAGCATCAACTACTTCATAATCTGTCGCATCAAGCTTTCCGAAGCGGATATTATCTGCAATCGTTCCTTGATAAAGCCATGCATCTTGCAAGACCATACCAAATAGCGAACGCACATCACTGCGACTCATTGATTTGGTGTCAATTCCATCAATCCTTATTGCTCCTTTGTCTACGTCATAAAAACGCATCAATAGATTGATCAATGTCGTCTTGCCGGCACCGGTCGGACCGACCACAGCTACGGTTTGACCAGCTTTCACTTCAAAATTCAAATCTTGGATTAATGGTTTCTTCGGATCATATGCAAAATCGACATGATCGAATGTCACATCTCCTAAAATCGTTTCTGGCAGTGAAGCATCTACTTTGTTTTCTTTTTCTTCTGGCTCATCTAAAATCTCGAATACACGTTTCGTTGCCGCTGATGCACTTTGCAAAACTGAAGACAATTGTGTCACGTTCCCCATTGGCTGACTGATTTGCCAAATATATTGGATGAATGCTTGTAGTTGACCGACAACGATCGCCCCAGTAATAACATAAAAGCTTCCTAGAACAGCCATACCAATATAAGTAGCATAGGCAGTTAACTGAACTAGAGGCATCATCAAGCCAGAAATGAATGCTGCACGAAACCCAAAGTATTTCAAGCTGTGATTAACTTTTTTGAATCCTTCCAATGTTTCTTTTTCGCGTCCATATACTTTCAATACACTAAAACCTGTCATATTTTCTTGGACGTAGCCGTTTAGCTCACCAAGAGAATTCTGCATGCTTTGAAAATATTTCTGCGAAGCATTGATCACTCGTTTGGAGATCCAGATCGATGTTGGAATCATGATCATAGAGATCAGCGCCATCATCGGCTGGATATAAAACATCATTGCTGCAGCCAACGTAATTCCCAATATCGCATTTACGATACCAATAAAAGCTTGTTGTAAAGCACCGCTGACTGCATCTACATCATTCGTCACACGAGACAAAATATTTCCTTGCTGGTTTTTATCGAAATATGAAACCGGAAGACGATTGATTTTTTCTTCTATGTCTCTTCTCAAATCATGCATGGCACTTTGAACGACATTTGTCATCAAAACACCAGAAAGTAATTGCGAAATACAATACCCTATTCCAACAACTGTGATCCAAATGAGACATTTGAATATATAAGAAAAATTGATTGATTCGCCATTGGCAATATTACGGCTGATTTCTGTAGTAGGAAGTCCTGTAACATATGGCAAAGCCACGTTGAAAGCCACTGTTAGAACTGTAAATAGGATCACTAAAAGAAAAGTCCCACGATACGGTCTGATATATCGAGCTAAACGTTTTAAGGAAGAAAAGGTTTTTTTCATGCTAATTCCTCCTTTGATAATTGAGAAGCGGCAATATCATAATAAATCGGGCATTCTTCCAACAACTCCCGATGCGTCCCCATACCGACGACTTCTCCTTCATTTAATACGATGATCTTATCTGCATGCATGATCGTTCCCACACGTTGTGCTACGATCAATACAGTAGATTCTGTCGTTTCTTTTTTCAGACGAGCACGTAACTTCGCATCCGTTTGATAATCTAATGCAGAAAAGCTGTCATCAAAAATATAGATTTCCGGACGGCGTATGATGGCTCTGGCTATTGCCAATCGTTGTTTTTGCCCACCTGAAAAATTGGAACCACCTTCTGATAAATGTTCATTAAATCCATCTGGTTTTCGAGAAATGAATTCTGAAGCTTGAGCAATCTCAGCTGCACGTTCCATTTCTTCTTGCGTAGCATCTTCTTTCCCGTATCGCAAATTATCTGCAATCGTTCCAGTAAATAGCAACGCTTTTTGCGGAATAAACCCAATCTTATCTCGCAACTTGCTTAGCCGATAATCTCTCACGTCTACTCCATCGATCAAGATCTTTCCTTCACTCACATCATAAAAGCGAGGAATCAATTGGATCAACGTAGATTTTCCGCTACCGGTACTTCCAATAAAAGCAACGGTTTCTCCTGGAGAGGCTGTAAAACTGACATTTCGAATCACTGGTTCTTGCGAATGGCCTGGATAAGCAAATGTTACATTTTGAAATTCGATATACCCTTTAGTTTTTGTATCAGATATACCCTTTGGATCTTCTACAATCGAAGGTTTGGCATCTAGGGCTTCTTGGATACGTCCAGCTGAAACAGCTGCTCTTGGATACATCATGAACACACTGGCAAATAACATGAATGAGAACAAGGCATGGAATATATACTCGATAAACGCAATCAAATCTCCTACACGAAGCTCGCCTGCATCGATTTGCACTGCCCCGCTCCAGATGATCAATACCATTACGATATTAAATAAGAAATAAAAACCCGGTTGTGCAACAGCCATCAAACGGAATAAGCTTTTTGAACTAGAAGCATAATTCTCATTGACTACAGCAAAACGTTTTTCTTCAAACTTTTCATTGACGAATGCACGAATCACACGCAATCCTGAAAGATTTTCCCGCAAGATACTGTTGATTTTATCTAAGTTTTTTTGTTGCTTTTTAGATAACGGTTCAGACACCTTAGCAATCGCTACGACTGCCAATAATAGTAAAGGTAATGCACCTACTACATACAAACTGAGTGTCACACTTGTACGCATGACCATGTACAAACTGACAATGAACATCATTGGTGCCATAAAACCGATACGTAAAATATTTTGCAGGAACAACATGATCTGATAAGCATCGTTTGTTGTACGAGTGATCAATGAAGATACGCCTAGATTTTCGTATTCCTGATGCGAATAACTTTGGATCTTTTCGAACAAATCATCTCGAATATCTGCTACGATATTAGTCGTAATCCTCGAACCAAAATAACCTAACAAGATATTCAAAATAATACCGATTACAGTAATAACGATCATAAATATCCCTTGTTGCTTCACATAATCAAAATCATCATTGCGGATTCCTACATCGATCATACGTGCTAAAATCGTAGGAAGTCCTAATTCAATCAAAATAAAACCAAATACGCATATGAAATTGAAAAACAAGAATTTCTTATAACGCATGGTATAATGCCACATTAGTTTCACTTTCTCATCTCCTTTTAATCTTTTGTTACATTTTCATTACTAAAAATGATAGCACAACGAGCCTATTAATAGAACACTTCTCTCATAAAAAAGTCATTATGATTATAGCGGGATGATAAACATTGATTTTTTCTTTCAATCTAGTTGATTTCTATACTTATTTGCTGTTTTATGCTAGAATAACAATTAATTGTTGTATATTTTTTATACAGAAGGTACGGTTGAAAAAATATCCGAACAGATAAGCAAAAACGAGGCTTGTCTCTTTGACTCGAATCCAGTATTCTAGTCAAAGTATATGAAAAACCAGGTGGCTTGTCCCCTCGTTTTGTGTTGTCTAAAAAAATCAACTAGCTAAATCACTGCTTTACGCAGATAAAGGAGACAAAACAATGATCTATAAAGTTTATTATCAAGAAACAAAAGTACGCAACCCTAAACGGGAAGAAACAAAATCTCTTTACATTGAGGCAAAAAGCGATGTAGACGCTCGCCAACGTGTGGAAGAAAATACCCCATACAATATTGAATTCGTTCAACTTCTAGAAGGAAGTCATCTAGAGTACGAAAAAGAAAATGCTGATTTCTCATTAGTGGAGTTTTAATATGAAACTTTCCATCAAAAATAACGAGACAGGCGTCTTTGCTATTGGTGGATTAGGTGAAATCGGGAAAAATACGTATGGGGTACAATTCCAAGATGAAATCATTTTGATTGATGCCGGGATCAAATTCCCGGAAGACGATTTACTTGGAATTGACTATGTCATTCCCGACTACAGCTACATCATACAAAACTTACACAAAGTAAAAGCCTTGGTGATTACTCACGGGCACGAAGACCACATCGGCGGAATACCCTACTTGCTGAAACAAGCAAATATTCCTATCTATGCTGGTCCTCTCGCATTAGCGTTGATCACAAACAAATTAGATGAGCATGGCTTGCTTCGAGATGCAGAGCTCCATGAGATCAATGAAGATACGATCATCCGTTTTAGAAAGACTTCTGTCAGCTTTTTCAGAACGACCCATAGTATCCCAGATGCATTAGGGATCGTGGTGAAAACACCTTCTGGAAATATCGTAGCGACCGGAGACTTCAAATTCGATTTCACTCCTGTTGGCGAACCAGCAAACTTGCATAAAATGGCTCGTATCGGGGAAGAAGGAGTCTTGTGCCTTTTATCTGATAGTACAAATGCTGAGATTCCAACATTTACTAAATCAGAAAAAACGATTGGGCATTCTATTTTGAAGATCTTTTCAAAAATCGAAGGACGTATCATTTTTGCCAGCTTTGCTTCTAACATCTTCCGTTTGCAGCAAGCAGCAGATGCCGCTGTGGCAACTGGTCGTAAAATCGCTGTTTTCGGACGAAGCATGGAAAATGCCATCGTCAACGGTCAACGTTTAGGATATATCAAAGTTCCAGACGGCACATTTGTAGATGCACACGAAATCAATCGCTTGCCTGCCAATGAAACGATGATCCTATGTACAGGTTCTCAAGGAGAAGCGATGGCCGCGTTGAGCCGCATCGCGAATGGTACTCACCGTCAAATCCAAATCCAGCCAGACGATACAGTGATCTTTTCAAGTTCACCTATTCCTGGTAATACAACAAGTGTCAATCATTTGATCAATTTGCTGTCTGAAGCTGGTGCAGAAGTGATTCACGGAAAAATCAATAACATCCATACTTCCGGTCACGGTGGTCAAGAAGAACAAAAATTAATGCTTCGTTTGATGAAGCCAAAATATTTTATTCCTGTCCACGGAGAATTCCGCATGTTGAAAGTACATGCTTCTCTAGCACAAGATGTAGGTGTTCCTGCAGAAAACTGCTTCATCATGGAAAATGGCGATGTTTTAGCGTTAACTAGCGATTCTGCGCGTCCTGCTGGGCATTTTGTGGCTGGAGATGTGTATATCGATGGTAGCGGGATCGGTGATATTGGTAATGTCGTTTTACGTGACCGTCACCTGCTTTCAGAAGAAGGTCTTGTATTAGCTGTCGCGACAGTGGATATCAAGAAAAAAGAAATCTTGGCTGGTCCAGATATTCTCTCTCGTGGATTTGTCTACATGCGAGAATCAGGAGAAATGATCAATGAAGCTCAGCGAATCTTATTCCACGCTTTAAGAGAATGTTTGAATGGACCTGACTGTTCAGAATATAAATTGAAAGAAGCGATGACTGGCGCGCTTCAGCCTTTCTTATTCGAACGTACAGAAAGACATCCAATGATTTTGCCAATGGTAATGACACCAGATGAAGAATAAATAAGAGGTTATGAAATCAGCACCTTGTCCTGAATATGAGAGAAAACAAATGAAAAACATGAGAAGCCATTTTTGTTTGTTCTTATTCCTTGATACAAGGTGGCTCTTTCATAGCCTCTTAAATTTATTTACTTTTTCATACAAAAAAATACCTGCCACAAGAGAAATTGTCTCTTGTGGCAGGTATTTTTGTTACTCGCTTTGTTCTCTCGTAAAAATTGATGTCTACCATCAATTTGATTTACAGATAAAATTAAGCTTTTACAACGTTTGCAGCTTGTGGGCCACGGTCTGATTCTTCAACGTCGAAAGTCACTGCTTGACCTTCTTCTAATGTTTTGAATCCGTCACCTTGGATAGCTGAGAAGTGAACGAATACGTCGCTTCCATCTTCACGTGAGATAAATCCAAATCCTTTTTCAGCGTTGAACCATTTTACTGTTCCGTTTTCCATAATAATATCCTCCTCGTGCCAAAAGCACTAATTTAAATTGTAACATTGCTCGTGTACGATAGAGGTGCAACAGATGTTTCAACTTCTATTCCCAAACAAAATTACAATATAATTGTACACTTGCTTCATTTTTTTTGCAAGAAAGCAACTTACTTCTCTTCCATCATTCCTTCTTCTCTCAAACTAAAATATCGTTTGCGTCCGATGATCAAGTGGTCCAATACAGTGATCCCCATCATTTCTCCACACTTTTGTATCCTTTTGGTAAAATTCATATCCTGCTGCGATGGAATTATATCTTATCAAGAGTAAATTACAAAAGAATCATTTAAATCAATACTTTCACTTTGAATACATGTATTTGAAGTGAAAGGTAATTATTTCAAAAATAGTAAAACCTGTATCTTAAATTACTTAATAGTAACATAAGATACAGGCTGATTTTTATTCATTGTTATTTAACTAAAGCACCCGTTAGTTCAATAAGCTTTTCGTTCATAAATATGAAAATAGTATGTATAAGGATTTTTTTCATCTGTTATTCCTTGTGTAACAGATACTTCGCTCCACTCTTCATAATTCACTTCTGGAAAGAATGTATCTCCTTCAAATTCGTAATGAATTTTTGTAATGTACATTTTCTCAACATATGGTAGAAACAAATTATAAATTTGTTCTCCCCCGAAAATGAAAATTTCCTCTTCGTTATTACATATCTCAAAAACATCTTCTATTGAATGGACAATTTCACAACCATTAAAGCTGAAACCCTTATCTCTTGTCAGAATAATATTTCTTCTTCCAGGTAATGCTCTTCCGATTGATTCAAGATTCTTCCTTCCTAATATAATTGGATATCCCTTTGTAGTATTTTTAACATACTCCCAATCCTTTGGGATTCTCCAAGGTATGTCATTCTCTTTACCTAATACCCTATTCTTATCCATCGCAGCAATTAAAGAAACTTTCATATATCACACAGCCTTTCTTAACTATTTTACCATTTAATTTCTTATTCCTTGTTAAGCTATCCTGCCCCGTTAGTTTAAGTGCATCCTTTCACAATCTGTCTACAGATTAATAATTAAAACTACTCTTTATTATACAGATCTCCATATAATTTTTGAATTTGGTTCTGTAATTTTTTATTTTCTTTTTCTAATTCCATAACTCTTCTTTTTAAGGTTTTAATAAGGATTTCCTCCGAACGAGAACTTTTCTTGGGTTTTGAGACTACATTTGATGTTATTTGACGCTCACGAAGGGATTCTATTCTTTGCCTAATATCGTGTTCCTTATAAAGCCATGATTTAGAAACATTAGCTTCCTTTGCTATTGAATTAAAATTAATAGCTTTACCTTCAATCGAAAATTTAGAAATCGCTTTGTCTACTTTTTCCCTTGTCTTTTGTGATTTCTGCTTCGCCAAACGTACAATTTCTGTTGTATTTCTAACTTGTTTATCCATTGATAATTACCCCGTCAAGCTTCCAATGATTTGTTCTAAACGCTCTTTAACACGGCTATTAGTCTCTATTTGTCTTTGCCATTGTTTATCCTTTGCTATGGTTAATAACTCTTCTGTACGCTCTAACTGTTCTTCGTGCTGTGGTAAGAATTGCTTACTGGTACAGAAGTGAGTGCAATCTAAGCATGCATTCGCATGTGGACAACCACCTGCTATTACTGGCAATCTACAATAACCATTTGGAAGCACTTGTGCATTTATATTTTTCTTGAACCATTGAAGCTCTACATCATCGACTTCACTATCATCATCTAGATTGAGCACATCTCCATTATTGGTAACCAGTTTTTCTTGAAATTTAGTAAATTCATTTTTTAGAGTTTCATCAAAGATATGAGCGTATCTGCTTGTCATTTCTGGGCTTTCATGTCCCAAAAATTTCTGCACAATATGCTGGGGCACCCCGTTGTTAATCATTCTTGTTCCTACTGTATGGCGAAAGGCATGGGCATGGAATCTATAAATCTCGCCTGATTTATCCACTATATTTTGCTCATAAGCTAATTTATTTAATTCGCCTCTAAATGTTTCTTGTTTTAATGGCGATCCATCTTTTCTTGGAAAGAGGTATTCACTATCTGGAAATTCCTCTGAAACTTTATCTTCCCGAACTTTAATAAGTAAAGCTACCTCTTTAGATATTGGAACTATATGCTCCTTTTTCATTTTCCATTGATAATACTTTAAAAAGTAATCTCCATCTTTGTCCTCTAATAGACAGCCTTTTTTCAAGGTGCACAATTCACTTATCCTCATTCCACATTCTTGAACAATCATAGTCATCGTAGCTATATATTCGGGTAATTTATCAAGATGACTGTTCAATTGCTCTAGAACGAATTCGTCTATAAAGCGAGGTTTTGCTCTTGGTATTTTCGGATAGTCCTCGGGATAAATTAATAATTTGGAAGGAACATCATCCCATTCTAGCCTATGAAGGGTACTAAATAGTCCTTCCAATATAGAGATCCTCCCAGTTATTGTACTAGGTTTTATCCCCATCATGTTTAGTTCACTTAAATATGCTTCAATTTCCACTCTCGTTAATTGGTGTACTCTCTGAACGTGTTTAAACTTTATGTCCAGAAAATTAAAGAACTCTTTAAGTTTTTGGGCAATATCACTTACATAGGAAAAGCTATCCATGTTCAATCTTAACTTACAATATCTTTTTACAAGCTGTTTAAAATATGTATTCCGAAACCCTTTAAAGTTAATTGTATATTCATATTGTGTTGGGTTAACCTTATCATCTGGCAAAGGTAAGTTTCGTCTATCCCAAACGTCTTTATCCCACTCCTCTCCATCAAAATAAAAATCCTCATAAAACTCAATAAATTGTTTTAGATTAGTAACATAGTAAGAATTAGCTTTTACAGGTGTTTTTTCTTGATTAGCAGTAATCTTATAATTAGTGGTGGTAATTCTAACACCCTGTTTTGTCAAATATGTTCTATACTCCGTCATTGCTTTATCAATAGGAACTTCAGTAATTGAAGTAATGCTGGGATACTTTAAATCTAAAAAATCCAACATTTTATTAATTACTGTTCCTTTTCTAATCCAGACAGTTTTTGCATTCCATATTCTATTGTTTAAATGGTAAAAATAAAAATATTTCAATTCTGTTCTTAACCACAGATTTTTAACACGTTCAAAACGAACCCAACGATTTCTTAAAGCAGGATTCTTACTTAATTCTATGGCAGAAGGATGTGGACATTTTCTTATATCCCAACTATTATTAGCCCAAAACCCTTGCATTTCTTCATTCATTACAGCTATTTTTTTGCTGATCTCACTCTGACTGATAATTTTCCTTTTACTAGAAGCATTCATTTCTTATGCTCCTTTCTCTCAAGGTATTTATTAAACTCATTTTTCATATCCTGATCTGAAAGATGAACATAGGTATTTAACGTTGTCTGAACATGTGCGTGACCTAATCTCTTTTGAACGAACGCAACATCCCATCCTTCCCTAATTAGCTGCGTTGCGTGAGTGTGGCGAAGCATATGCGATGTAAATTCTATTCCAGTCCTTTTAACTATTCTTCTAACTAGATCAAGAACACTTTGGTACTTTAGTGGTTTCCCAAAATAGCCTTCTTTTAAGGAAATAAAAACATAGTCATGCTCCAATTCCTCACTATACTCATATACCAAGTAATCTGTATAAAGTGACATCAGTTCTTTACTCACATGTATTGTTCTTTCCTTCCTTAATTTAATATAAGCTTCATTAACATTAACATCTCTAGGTGTTAAATGGATTTGATTGTCCCAAGTGGCAATATCTTCAAGCCTAAGCGATAACACTTCACCGATTCTTAAACCACCCTCATACATAAGCATTAAAATTAACTTATCTCTTTTCGTATGACAAGCGTCAATAATTTGCTTAACTTCCTCTGCTGTCAATGTTCTTATCTGTTTCTTTTTAACCCTTAACTTTAAGACATTCTTTTGGTATCTACCCTTATTAACATGATGTAAAAATCCTTTGAAGTTTCTTCCCTTTGCTTGTTTAAATACATCAATTGATTTAAATTCTCCTAATCTACTTAAATAATCAAGAAAACTCATAACGGCATTTAAAATTGTATTCACTGTCGTTTCTTCTCTTATGGCTTCTTTTGACTGAAGATCAATTACATTATTTGCTGTTGGATATCTCAACCAACCTACGAAGTCTGCTAACAACTCAAAGTTAATATCATTAAGAATAACGCCTCTCTGTTCCATGAACTCATACAGCAACTTTAAATGATAGCAGTATGCTTTAATGGTATTTGGAGACTTACCAGTGTTATCTAAGTATTTAATAAATTTCATTACTGGTTCAATTAGCTGGTATTCTTTATCTAGTAATAAATACAATGGATACGGCTTATTCTCCACTTCTATCCTTTGAACCCTCACACACTCCCCCCCTCTTTAAACACTTTAAGTACTACAAATTATAAACCTTGTTAAATTTTATTTAAAGTAAAATCTCCCTTTAACATCTCCTCCTAAACTACTTTAACTACTATTATTTATTATACTATGGTTAAAACATTACCAGAAGGATGATTATGCGCTAAAACGATCCTTGCTGCACAATAACGTACAGCATAATGGAAAATTTCTCTAGGATGAGCGACTGACTGATTCAGCGAACCGATGAACACTGTTTTTTTTAAGATCACTTGATTCTTCGTGTCCAAATAAATACAAACCAAATGTTCTTGTTTGTGATCTTTCATTTCCAGAATCAATTGCTGGGCCAATTCGTAGCTGGTACGAACCGGCGAAGCCGCTCTTTCATGATCCGTCTGAATTCGTCGACCTAATTCGATCAAGGCTTTGATTTCGATTGCTTTCACGCGTCCTATCCCTCGAATCTCTTCTAACTCATGCAAAGTAGCCTGTCGTAAAGAGGCCAGTCCTCCAAACGTTTTTAACAGATTTCCAGCAATCGACATCACACTATAAGGGTGTTGACCGGTACGCAGTAAGATTGCCAAAAGCTCCTGATCCGATAAAGCTTCAGCGCCATAAATTTCCATACGTTCCCTTGGTAAAGAGCTAGTAGGTACTTCTTTGATCAATCGTTTTCCCAAAAAAACATCTCCTTTCTATCTTATCTAAAATAAGATACGAAAAGAGATGGATTTTTATTTTAACAATGCAGGGATTTCATGTAACGAAGAAACAACCCCAGCTGTTTTTTTGATCAATTCTTGGGATGGTGGAAGCAGATCTGGTACCATGACTACCGGGATCTCAGCCGCAGAAGCTGCTAAAATACCATTTTGTGAATCTTCTAAAATCAATGTTTCTTTCTTCGCTGTACCTAGCTTCTGATTAGCTAACAAGAAAATTTCTGGGTCTGGTTTTGCTCGTTGAACATTTTCTGCAGAAACAATCGTCTCAAATCGTTCAAACAGATTGTTCTTCTTCAATAAAAGTTCAATGACTGCTCGTTGGTTACTGGAAGCGACAACTTTGGGAATCTGATGTTCTTCTAAAAAAGAGAGGAGTTCCAACACACCGGGCTTCATTTGTACCGCTCCTTGCGAAAAACGTTCAAGCGTTTCCTGGTATGAATCATCTATGAATCTTTGTACACTTGTTTTGCCAAATTCCGAGAAAATCATATGATAATTCGCCCATACTTCTTCATCTGAAACACCTAAGAATTTTAAATACAGGTCTTTATCATAAGGAAAACCCATCTTGTCTGCTACTACTTGTGTGGCTTCGTAATACACTAACTCTGTGTCGAACAGCAAACCATCCATGTCAAAAATCACTGCATTATACTTCATGATCTCCTCCTAATTGTATTAATAAATGGCGAACTTCTGAAATGAAATAAAGTGAACCGGTCACAACTAATACGTCTTCATTTGTCATCTTTTCCAATATATCTGCTAATCCGAATTGCCACAATGAAACGATTGATACTCTCTCACTTGCTAAATCTGATACTTCACTTAATTCGATGGCTTTTGGATGTTCAAAGGTCGTCAAATAAATATGGACATTTGGTACTTGCTGCAATCGTTCTAGCATTTCTCTAACATTTTTAGTTCGTAAGGCGGAAAACAAAATGTTGATTTGATATCCTTTGAATTCTTTTTTCAAATTCTCAACAAGCCGGTTCATTGCATGCGTATTATGGGCACCATCTAAAACAACTAATGGCTCGTTACTCAAACGCTCCATTCTTCCTGGCCATCGAGATTTCTTCAATCCCTTCAAAACATCTTTTTCTCGGAAAGGCAGCTTTTCCAATTGACAGTAAACAAAATACAATTCGATGGCTACTCCTGCATTTTCAGCTTGATGTTGCCCTAAAAGCGGAGTGGTTAATTGAGGGATCTTTCCTATTTCATTAAAAAATTCAAATACTTCTCCCCACATCTCATCAGGATGCAGATAGTTTATTTTATAATTTTCCCCGTATACATAAAGCGGTGCATTTTTTGCTTTAGCTGTTTGTTGGATGACAGTAAAAGCTTCTGGGGCAATATTTCCTGTTACTACTGGAACGCCTTGTTTGATGATTCCAGCTTTTTGTGCAGCGATTTCTTCAATTGTATCTCCAAGTATTTCGGTATGATCAAGTCCAATCGTTGTTATTCCCGTCAGCATTGGTACAGCTACATTGGTAGAATCCAATAAGCCGCCTAAGCCAACTTCGATAATCGCTACGTCCACTTTCTTCATCAAAAAATAATCAAATGCCATTGCTGTTAATGTCTCGAATTCAGTAATACCAGCTACTGCTTCAAATTGATCAAGTTGTTTGATCAGTGGCTGATATTTTTTTACAAGCTGGATCAAATCATTGTCTGGGATGCTTTTGCCATTGATTGCGATCCGTTCATTGAACGTTTCGATATAAGGTGAAGTAAATGTACCTACTGTCAGCCCAGCCTCTTCTAATAGGCTTCTCAAATAAGCTACAGTAGAACCTTTTCCGTTTGTTCCAGCGATATGGATCGTTTTTACTTTTCTCTCTGGATGCCCTACCACTTCTAATAAAGCTTCGACTCGGTCAAGGCCAGGACGTGAACCAAATGGTAATCGACTATGGATCCATTCTATTGCTTCTTCAATCGTCATCAACAATTCCCCCATTTCTCTTTTATTATAACAAATAGAACACATAAGAAAAATAAAAGTATGACAAAGAGAAAAGAAACAGAGAGAGGAACGATTTTATCAACTACTTTATTGACTCTTGATACATGATCCATCTCCCTCCTTCTCCTACATAATAAGAGTAGACTAAAAAAGAGATGTGACAAAATTTATGTCACATCTCCTTATGAATCGAAGCTAAGAGTGAGGCTCAAACTCTTTCCTGTAACGATGTTCAATCAGCTAGCTTTTTGTAATAGCTAGCTGATTTCACACTCTCTTTTTCTATTCTTATTGAATAGTACGCAAACTTTCGATTCGTTCTTTGACAGCCGTTTGCTTCTCTAAATAATCTTTTTCTTTTGCACGCTCTGCCTCTACTACTTCTTCCGGCGCGTTAGAAACAAAACGTTCATTAGAAAGTTTTCCTTGGACACGTTTTACTTCGCTTGTCCACTTTTCCAGTTCTTTTTCTAATCGTTTGATTTCCTCTTCGATATTGATCAATCCTGCTAACGGCAAGAAGATTTCTGCACCTGTCAGAACAGCTGACATCGCTAGATCTGGTGCAGTGATCTCACTTGATATCGTCAACTCTTCGGGATTACAGAAGCGTTCGATATAGCTTGTATTTTCAACTAAAAATTGATCGATTTTAGCATCGTTTGTTTTAATTAGCAACGTAATTGGTTTAGACAATGGTGTATTCACTTCTGAACGAATATTTCGAACGGCTCGAATCAATTCTTTCAATACTTCCATCCCTTTAGAAGCTGTTTCATCATCAAACTCTGGACGTACAACAGGATATTCTGCCACTACTAGAGAATTTCCCTGATGAGGAATATGTTCCCATATTTCTTCTGTAACGAATGGCATGATTGGATGCAATAAACGTAGGATCTGATCAAGTGTATGAACTAAGATGCTACGGGTGGTTTGTTTTGAAACAGCATCATCTCCATAAAGTACTTCTTTACTCATTTCGATGTACCAGTCACAAAAATCATCCCAGATAAAGTTATACAGTTGTCGACCTGCTTCACCAAATTCAAAACGATCAAATAGCTCAGTTACTCGTTCGATCGTTTCATTCAAACGAGTAAGGATCCACCGGTCAGCCACTGATTTTTCTCCAGATAAATCGATCTCTTCTACGGTCATTCCTTCGATATTCATGATAACGAAACGTGAAGCATTCCAGATTTTGTTGATAAAGTTCCAAGAAGCATCCATTTTTTCATAGCTGAAGCGGACATCTTGTCCTGGTGCAGAACCATTCGATAAGAACCAGCGGAGAGCATCTGCTCCATACTTTTCGATTACTTCCATCGGATCGATTCCATTACCTAATGATTTACTCATCTTCCGCCCTTGTTCGTCACGGATCAATCCATGAATCAAGACATTCTCAAATGGACGTTCGCCAGTAAATTCCAAGCTTTGGAAAATCATTCTGCTTACCCAGAAGAAAATGATGTCATAACCGGTTACTAAAGTGCTAGTAGGGAAGTATCGCTTATAATCTTCGCTTTCCGTATCTGGCCAGCCCATTGTTGAGAAAGGCCACAAAGCTGAACTAAACCAAGTGTCTAAAACATCAGGATCTTGTACCCAGTTTTCACTATCCGCTGGTGCTTCCATCCCTACATACATTTCACCTGTTTCTTTGTGATACCATGCAGGAATTTGATGTCCCCACCATAATTGTCGTGAGATTACCCAATCATGGACATTTTCCATCCAACGTAAAAACGTTTGATTGAATCTTGGAGGGAAGAATTCCACTGCTTGATCTGTTTCTTGGTTATCAATGGCTTTTTTCGCTAACGGCGCCATTTTTACAAACCATTGAGTAGACAGCCGAGGTTCAACAACGACACCTGTCCGCTCGGAATGACCCACACTGTGGATCATCGTATCGATTTTAATCAATCGACCGATTTCTTTCAGATCTTGCACGATTGCTTTACGAGCAGCAAAACGATCCATTCCAGCATATTTTCCTGCTAGTTCATTCATCGTACCATCATCATCCATAACATTTACGCGTGGAAGATCATGACGATTACCTACCTCAAAGTCGTTTGGATCATGTGCTGGAGTGATTTTTACTACACCTGTCCCGAATTCCATATCTACATATTCATCTGCAATGATTGGGATTTCTTTATTGACTAAAGGTAGAATCACTTTTTTGCCGATGAGCGCTTGATAACGCTCGTCTTCTGGATGAACAGCAATCGCCGTATCTCCCAACATCGTTTCTGGACGGGTTGTCGCAATTTCTACTACGCCTGATCCATCTGCTAGTTCATAGCTCATATGATAAAAGGCGCCTTCGATATCTTTATGAATAACTTCGATATCAGATAGAGCTGTTCGTGCTTGAGGATCCCAGTTGATGATATATTCACCACGATAAATCAAACCTTTTTCGTATAAGGTAACAAAAACTTTACGTACTGCTTCAGATAATCCATCATCTAATGTAAAACGTTCCCTACTGTAATCTAAAGATAAGCCCATTTTAGCCCACTGTTCGCGGATGTGGCTCGCATACTCTTCTTTCCATTCCCACACTTGATCGATGAACTTTTCACGACCTAGATCATAACGAGAAATCCCTTGCTCTCTAAGCTTCGCTTCTACTTTTGCTTGTGTCGCGATTCCTGCATGGTCCATACCAGGCAGCCATAAAGTATCATATCCTTGCATTCTCTTTTGACGAATCAGCATATCTTGCAAGGTCGTATCCCAAGCATGCCCTAAATGAAGTTTTCCAGTAACATTTGGGGGCGGGATCACGATTGAATAAGGTTTTGCTTTTTTATTTCCGCTCGGTTTAAACAAATCTTGTTCTAACCAATGCTGATAACGTCCAGCTTCAACTTCTTGCGGATTATATTTTGTTGATAGGTTATTTTCTTCCGTCATGCTGTTTTCCTCCTTTAAACTAAAAAACGTCCTAAAATACTTTCGTATTCTAGGACGTATGATTTACGCGGTACCACCTAAATTGCAATAATCAATCATTATTGCCTCTCAAGTGAGTTAACGATCACGACTCGTCTATCTCTACTCCATTCAAGACAGAAACTCCCAAGCTACCTTCACTGGTTGTCATTGAGAACCTTTCAGCAGATAGTTCTCTCTCTAAGAATGAATGTGCCAGTTACTCCTCTTGTTCAGCGTTATGCTTCATTCTACAATGGTTTTTTTTTTTAGTCAACAAGTGGTCGTGAAAAAACCACTTCATTTAGTACTAAAAAATTTTTGAAAGAATTACGACGAGTTCTCGCAAGATCAATAAGCCTACTCAAATTTTCCTAAGAAAAAACTTCTGAGTAATTCTCATCAAAGTAAATAAGCGTCTGCAACTCGGTTGTCAAATCAATGTATTGAACATTGACATAAGCTGGAACAGTTACTCTGTCAGGCGCAAAATTAAGTATAGCGGTTACATTTCCTTTGACAATTTCATCAATAGCAGATTGTGAATATTTACTTGGTACCGTAGAGATTGCTACTGTCACATTTTTTGTTTTGGCTATCTCCGCGAAACGATCAATCGGATAGATCATTTCTCCATCAATTACTCGATTGATCAGTGCTGGATCATTATCAAAGACGCACACGATATTTAGATTTTCATTTCTTCTAAAATTGTTGTGTTTCAATGCTTTGCCAAGATTTCCATATCCTACTAATGCGATTCGTTTTTCTTCTTTAGTATTAAGGATATTATTGAATACATCGATAAGGAAAGGGACATCATAGCCATATCCGCTTCTGCCTAGCTCGCCTAATTGCGAGAAGTCTCTGCGGATCGTTGCAGAAGGAATTTGGGTGATTTCGCTAAACTCATTTGATTTGATTCTACTTATGCCTGAGTCATCCAGCATCTTCAAGTAGCGTAAATATAAAGGTAATCTTTTCGCAGTTGCTTTTGGCAGTGTATCTGTTTTTTCTCGCATAACGACGCTCCTTGTTAATAATTTCACATATTTAGTGTAACATGTTTCTAACCCGGGAGCAAGGTTACAAGTAGGAAGGAAAAGGGTGTGAGACAAATAAAACGGTGTTCAAAAGCTTGCATCTGCGGTAATAAGCTCAACCAAACGTAAAATATGAGGAACTATTTTTGTTTGGCTGTTCTTATTACTTGATGCAGGGCAGCTTTTTCACAACCTCTGATACACGGTGTTCCAGAAGTAACTTCTTCGAAAAATAAGCCGAAATTTCACAAAAATTTGAAAAGCAATTTTCGTAAATTCCTTCTTATTTCTTGAAGCTGCCCACTTCTGTCACAACCTCGCTATTTCATGGGAAATTCTCTTTTTTATATCATTTATCAACTGTAGCTTGATCTCTAAATAAAATTTTATTTTTCAGTTAGTAAAAAAGAACCGGCTTTTCCATAACTTCTTGATAAATGGTATTCAATCAGCTAATCTTCGACATTAGTTCAAAAACGGTAAAATACATGGAGCTATTTTTTCGTTTTGTTTCTCTAATACTCTGGTCAAAACACTATTTTCATAACCTCTTATAGCAATTCTGAAAATTCTTCAGTTTTTTCATTAGACGATTCTGCTTGTATCTCTTCCATCTTCAAGCCAGCTAGTGCTCGTTGGATCATTTCATCTATTGCTAAACGCTCTTCATATTGATGGACCTTTTCCAGTTGAGGGCGTGTTTTTGGCTGTGGAGGAGCAAAAATCGTACAGCAGTCTTCAAAAGGCTGGATAGAAAGATTAAATGTATCGATCTGTTCTGCTACTTCAATGATTTCAAGTTTATCCATTGTCGCTACAGGCCGAATGATTGGCGTATTCGTTACTTCATTGATAGCTACCATACTTTGCAAAGTTTGCGAAGCCACTTGACCTAATGATTCACCATTCAAAATGACTAAACCATGACGAATACGGCGAATTTCATCGGTCAAACGCAACATCATTCGACGAGTAATTGTCATCCAATATCCTTGTGGCACTGACTTTTTGATTTCTTCTTGAATCTCGGTAAATGGCACTTCGATAAAATGGATCGTTCCCACATAAGGTGCTAGTTTGGCTGTTAGATCTTTTGCTTTTTGCAGTGCTTGTTCACTTGTATACGGCGGACTAGCAAAATGAACAGCTTCAATTTCCACTCCCCGCTTCATGGCAAAGTACCCTGCTACAGGAGAATCAATCCCCCCAGAAAGCATAAGCATTCCTTTTCCGCTTGTTCCTACGGGCAATCCTCCAGATCCCTTGATCGTTTCATACGATAGATAAGCGCCATCACGCCGAATCTCTACACGTAATGGAATATCTGGTTGACGCATTTGAACTTGGATATGCGGGAAAATATCAAAAACAGCATTACCTAATATTTGATTCAATTCATTACTTGTCAATTCAAATTGGTGATCGCTTCTTTTAGCGATAATTTTAAATGTTTCTTTCCCAGTATAAATTTCTTTCATGATGTCTTGAACAGCTTGTTTCAAAACTTCGACATCTTTTTCTACACGAATACTTGGAGAAAAATTTTGGATCCCAAATATTTTTGCTAGTTTTGGAATAACTAGCTGCCCGTCTGCGCCATTCAATAAAAGATGCATCCGGTCCCGATCAGCATGGATTTTGATTTCTGGAAAGTCTTTCAAAGCTTGTCTGACATTTTGTGCTAGTTGCATGATAAAGCTTTTTCGATTCTTTCCTTTTGTCGAAAGTTCCCCATAACGGACCATAATTTCACTGTATTTCACAAGAACACTCCTCTTTTAATTGATTGCAGAAAATTTCTTATAAAGCTGCTTGAAAATAATCATAAATTGCTCGACTTCTGCAAGCGAATTGTTTTCATCTAAGCTGATTCGAACAGCAGATGTAGCCAGATCATTTGGTACATGCATTGCGTGCAATGTACTGCTTGCCATATGTTTACGTGAGGAGCAGGCACTAGTAGTAGAAACAAATATTTGTTTTTCTTCTAAGGCATGGACGAGAACTTCGCCGCGAATTCCTTTTAGAGCAAAACATAAAATATGCGGTGCATAGTCAGTTCCTTCTGAAAAAATCGTCACTTTCTCATACGTCTTCAACGCATTGATTAGAGCTACTTTTAAGCGTTGTGTCTGCTCAGGTTTTTGTTCCTTTATCTCTAATGATAAACGTAAAGCTTTAGCCATAGCCACAATACCTGGAACATTTTCTGTCCCACTTCGCTGATTTCTTTCTTGCCCTCCACCTGTCAGTAATGGTGCTAAACGACGACCCTTTTTCCAATAAATGAAACCAGTTCCCCGTGGGCCATGGAATTTATGAGCTGAAAATGTTGCAAAATCAACTCTTTCTGTCAACCATTGCGAGAATGGTACTTTTCCAATCGCCTGAACAGCATCTACATGGAAATGAATTTTAGGAAAATCATCCAAAAGATCACTGATTTCCTGGATGGGCTGAATCGATCCTACTTCATTATTCACAGCCATAACAGAGACTAATACTGTCTCTTTTCTTATTAATTCTTTCAATTCGTCGACACGTACAAATCCGCGTTTATCCACTGGGGCGATACTTACTTCGATTCCTAATTCTTTTAATTGTTCTGCTGTCTCGCTGACGGCCGGATGTTCGACTCCTGAAATGATCATATGATTCCCATATTCTCTTTTTTCGATCATCGTTCCTTTTAATACCCAGTTATCTCCTTCTGTTCCGCCTGAAGTAAAATAGATTTCTTCTGGTTCTACATGGATCAAATCAGCGATCTGCTTTCTTGCTTGCTGCAACAACCGGTTAGCTTGATTGCCTAAATCATGCAAGCTTGATGGATTCCCAATAATCCGCTGACTGGTTTTTACATATGCATCTAAGCTTTGCGGAAAGATTGGGGTTGTTGCACTGTTATCAAAATATATCATAAGAAACCCCTCTTTTTTGAAATTCTTTTCTATTATAACGGTTGTCCAAGGTGCTTTCAAGAGCAGGTGAAATTTTCACTTGTTTCAATTTTCAAATATACAAAAAAAGACAAGAACAAGACAATAATCCGTCTTGCTCTTGCTGGTTTACTAACTTTTTTGCTTTATACTAAGTCTGGATGATTAAAATAAAAATCTTCGATGCGTTTGAAAGCACCTGGTTCTACTCGCTCTAATGCTGTACCGATTTCGTCTAATGCTTCTTGATAGTGATATTCTTTATTGAATAAATAGTAGCTTTTATCAATTGCTTCTCTCACTTCTTCGTGTGTATGACGATAACGATTTGCATATTGGAGCATTTGCTCCGTTAATGCTGCTGCATCTACTAAATCATGTGTCTTCTTATCTAATAATTCTAGATCTTCTTCACATAGAGCAACTAAACGATTGACCTCTTCCATGTTTACTCGAATTTTATTCAAGACAACACTTAGTTCTTCAATACGGTCAGTAGCAACAAAAAAGAATTCTAGGTAATCATTCGGCAAGCCAGGCAAACGTTGTTTTTCTACAAAACGTTTCAAACTGCGCAATTTGAATTCGAATGTATCGATCTTTTCTTGCGCTTCTTTTTCGCCTTTTCTCAATTCATGTAATGAGTCGTCGATCTCTACTTGTTGCTTTTCGATATCTTCTAAGACTTTGAAGACTGTTTTATAGAACGTGCGCACTTCTGAATAAGGAATTTCGTGTTGACGGATCTGTGGAATCATCTGTTCATTTTGACGTTCCATTTCTTCCACTTCGGTTTGGAAACCTCGTACACGGCCAATTTCATTGTGGTTCAATGTATAGCTTTGAGATGTGTGATCCAGCTCAATCAATAATTGACGGTTATTCTTTGTTGTATGTTTGATATACTCTGCAATCGTTGATTGGTTAGTTTTTACATATCTCTGAGCTTCCATTTCCCGTTCTAAGATATCATATAACGAATCAATCAAATCAGCTGTTTCACGGTTTTCAAATTCGACCGTTTCAACTTCTGTTTTTTCAAGATTGGCTAATGAATTTTCAATTCTTCGACTTACTTTTGCGATATCTTCAGCAAGATCTTCTTCTGGGAATACATATTGTTCTTCCATCAATTTCTCGTAAGTATCACTGATTTCTTCAAGTTGTTCAGGGAAAGTGGTATGGAGCTCCTCATACAGCGGTGGAATTTTTTTCATCAGAGCTTCCACTTCATACGTATGTTTTTCTGCTTTATCCAAAACCTCGCGGGCTTCAACAGGGTCTCCAGAAGTGTTTAAAGTCACAAACTGCGTAAATTCTTTTTCGATCACTTTGATCTGTTTTTGCAATTCAAAAAGAGCTGGTCCGTATTCATGCTCGTCTTCTCTGACTTTTTCTTTCAGCTCTTCATAGACGTCAAGTGCCTGCTGAACAGCTAGTGAGTTGCGTTCTTCCGTTTCCCGCAATTCCTTTAGACCTTCACGGATTTCCGTCACTTGTTTCTCCATTTGGTCCATTGTAGCTTCTGCTTCAACAACTGCTTTTTTTCCTTTTAAGAACCGAAAACTTTCATTGAGGTTTTCCACTTCGAAAATTTGACTTTCTAGCTCAGCGAACGAGGAAGTAGATATGTCATTCCATTTTTGACTCCATTCACGAAAGGTATTTTGGCTTTGCCCAACCAGATGCATTTTTTTAACATCATCGACTTCTTCAATCACTGGCAAGTCAAATAATTCTTCCTTGCGTTTTTCTAAGGCATCCAATCGATCTTGGTTTTTTTTCTTCATCAAGTAACTAACCAAAAAGACGACAATGGCGACTATAATGATTGCAATGACGATTCCGATGATAACATTATTTCCCATTTATGGTTCCTCCGTTTTCAGTATGCATCTTTTATGCAACAGATGGCGTTCTGCTTGGCATAAATCCAAATAATACGTCTCTCGTGCAAAAGACATCTATTCTAGATTATAGCATACTATTTTCATGCATTCACTAACTTAAACGAAAATCTTTTGTTTTTCCATCGTATAAAGATAACAAAAATAGTGAAACTCTGATCACTCTTTTTCATTTGTACACATGCCTATATCAGCGGATTTTTTCTTAGCAATCGCTTCTTGAATCTGACGTTGGATTTCTGCCGCGATTTTAGGTTCTGGAGCATATTCCATCTGCCAGTTTTCAGGTTTCAACACTTTATTTGTTACAGGGTCATAATGAGGTTTTCCATCTGGAAATAATTTCCCCATATTTGCCTGATGGACGATTTCGAATATTCGATCAGGCACTATTCCTAGTAATGAAAAAGAACCATAAGTAAAGTAAAGGATATCTGTCAGTGCATCTACTTGTTCAATCAGCGGATCACTTCCCCACTGTGTTTTACCAAATATTTTTTCTTCTGCTTTATCTAATGCTTCGTGCAGCAGCATAACAGCTTCATGCAGTTGTTCTTTATTAGGTGAAGTAGCTGCAACAAATTCAACAAGTTCTTCTATTTTGAACGCAGCACGTGTATGAGCTTCATTTTCTGTAAAAGCCGTGGGTATCTCTGGTCTTCTTGGATCAAAAGTTTTGTGGAATGTTTCTACTTTTTGAAAAGGTGTCTCTGCTTCCATACTGATTTTTTCCTTCTTTCATTGACTAATAAATCAGACCGAAGTGTTTCAGTCCTTCGTATATCCCATCTTCTTCATTTGATTGAGTCACAAAGTCTGCAGCATGTTTTACTTCGATCTGAGCATTCCCCATGGCCACTCCAATTCCTACACCTTTCAGCATCTCGATATCATTGTAATGATCGCCAAATGCCATAATTTCTTCCATTTCAATTCCGACAGCATTTGCGAAAGCTTGGATGCCTAGTAATTTTGAACCACCTTTTGGGATGATATCTACAGTATACGTATTTGAACGCTGAAACGTACACTCGGGAAAGCGATGTTCTAACTTTTTCTGTTCTGACTCCGGACTGAGCAATATACATTGATAAATTGGTTCTTTTAATATCTCTAACGTTTCATAACGATCCTTTTGTCGGTGAGGGCTAAAAACCTGGAGGATTTTTTTCATCAGACGTACCGGGAATTTACGCGGTAAAAAGCTGACTAGTCGCTTGATAAAAATCGATTGTCCTAATAGCATCGTCGTTGATCCATCTAACCGATTTCTCGCACCAAAAACGATTTGTCGATGGTTCTCATCTGCAAATTCAACAATATGTTCCAATACTTTTTGTTCAAAAGGGTGGTCGATAATCGTGCGATCTGCAGTAAAAACCAGTTGACCATTATACACGACATACATATCTAATTCCAATTCATCAATGATTTCTTTGATCTTTACTGGGCTGCGCCCCGTTGCTACACCGCATAAAATGCCGTTTTTCCGAGCATATTCAATTGCTTGTTTTGTTGATTCCAACGCTTTTGAACGATTGGTGACCAATGTTCCGTCAATATCAAAAAAAATAGCTTTGATCATAGACTTCGCCCCTTTCTTGAATAAAATAAGCCCTTAAAACAGATCCATTTGGGTTGGATTGAGTCCATCTGGCTTGATATTTAATATTTTTTGCAGTGCTAATGCATTTTCAGCCGCATCACCACCAGAATTATTATTAAAAATCACACCTACCTCTTTTGTCTTAGAATCAACTACTTTGACTTCATGTGCTAGTTCTTGCAGTTCTTTTTCTGAATAACGATATAACGTTCTTTTTTTACGCCACTCTTTATCATTTGCTTGCCATCCTTGCGCATTCCTACCATGGAATCGAAAAAGAGCAAAGTTCGGATTGGTGACAAATGGATCAAAAGGAATCGTTGTATTCAGCAACTGTGGCTCATCGATGATGGCTAAAGAAAAAGCGGCTTTAGACATAAAGTTTCTTGTACGTTCAAGAAATTCATCGCTGTACCAAGAATAATCCCGCAATTCTATAGAAACAGGATAACCCTCAAACCACTTTCTAAGTTTGCGCAAGTACTGGACATTTTCTTTAGTACATTTGAATGATGAGGGGAATTGGACTAAAAAGCAAAACATCTTTCCAGCATCTACCATCGGCGACATAACATCTAAAAAATGCGCAATCATCTCTTCTTCGGTCTGATAATAAGGCTTCCAGTCTCCTTGACCGCTGATTCCTTGATAGACTTTGACTACAAAGCGAAATGATTCAGGTACTTCATTTATCCAATTCTCAACTGAGGACTTTCGGGGAATTCCATAATAGGCAGTATCTAATTCCACTAAGGGTAGAAATCCGGCATATTCATACAGAGTGTTATTCTTTTTGCCAGTTAATTTGTCATGTTCTTTAAACGATGTTAATCCGATTCTGATCATTTTCGACCACCTTCGTAATTGTTTTCTCTTGACTGCTTTTTTATAAAAGAAACTCAACCAAATACTCCGTGCATTAAGAGGTCAAGGTCGAGTCTTCTTCGTTTAAGTAAGGGCAGCTTTTTTATAATAAGTCTGGCTATTGTTATTCTTCACTGATAGCAAAACTCTTTTATATAGTATACAATAAGATTTAACGGCTATGCAAAATTATTCGTAAGGAAGTCTGTAAAATGAAAAAAATACTTGTACTACACACCGGCGGAACGATCGCCATGAAAGAAAACATGCTCACGGGCGGTGTTAGTCCTGATGTGGCAAACCCATTATTAGATGCAGAAATCACAATCCCCAAGCATGTAGAATTATTAGTTGAAGATATCTTCAATCTTCCCTCACCACACATCATGCCTTCTCACATGTTGGTATTAAAAGAACGTATCTTGTCCGCTTATGCATCAGGTATATCCGGAGTGGTGATCACACACGGTACAGATACATTAGAAGAAACTGCTTTTTTTCTTGATACAACGATTGGCGACAAATTACCAATTGTTTTGACTGGGGCAATGCGTTCAAGTAATGAACTTGGAAGTGACGGCCTTTATAATTTTGAAAGTGCGATTCGTGTCGCAAGTTGTGAAGAAGCGCTAGATAAGGGGGTTTTGGTGGTCATGAACGATGAGATCCATTCTGCACGCTACGTGACAAAGACCCATACCACAAATGTTGCTACTTTCCGAACACCTACATTGGGTCCCATCGGCTTAGTAACTAAGAATCGAATTTTATTCTTGCAGGAACTTTTAGAAACAAAGCGACTGGACATTTCCGCTGTAGATGGGACTATCCCGATCGTTAAAGCATATGCTGGGATGCAAGGGGACTTATTGGAAGCCATCGCCCATACGAAAGTAGACGGTTTGGTAATCGAAGCTTTAGGTGCGGGGAATCTCCCTCCACAAGCCTTAGCTGCTTTGGAAAAGCTTCTTGTCCAAAAAATCCCTGTAGTACTTGTTTCTCGTTGTTTCAATGGAATCGCAGAGCCTGTTTATGATTATGAAGGCGGGGGAAAAGAACTAGAAAAAATGGGGATTATTTTCTGTAACAGTATTAATAGTCAAAAAGCACGTTTAAAACTATTGATTGCTGTAAACTATGGTTTGTCGGGTGAAGAATTGATTTCGTTTATCCAAAACTAAACATCATTATCTAATAGCTAAACTTAAAAAGAGAGGCTGTGACAAAAATAGCTTCTTCGAAAACTAAGTCGAAAATTTACAAAAATTTGAGAAACAATTTTCGTAAATTTCTTCTTATTTCTTGAAGCTGACCCCTTCTGTCACAACCTCTTTTTTATTTATTTTTCCATATAATATTTGCTTCACAATACAGCTGTTCTTGCATTCGGATTTCATGTTTTGTTTTGACACCATTTTCGATAGGGATTTGTTCAAAATGGCTTTCGATCTCATTCCCGTACTCTACTTCTTTATCAAATCGAATAATTACTTTTTCTGGAACATGCGTAGTCAAAAAGTCATATCCTAATACGTCAATGATCCAATTAAAATACATCGCATTATTAACATGCTGATTACTATCGATATCATAAAAACGAACACGATATGGCAACATGAAGCCCGAATCAATCTTTTCAATTTTTTCCTGACGCTTGATTTTCTTGATCTTCTCACTCTCAAAAGGAGCAATGATCTCTTCATTAACACTGCTCATTTTTCGATTCACAAAATCCATCAATACGAAAACAGATTCTATTTTGACTAATTCTTTCCCATCTTCATCATGGATCCAGAAGTTCCGATAACAGAAAAACTTATTGTACTCCATGGCTTGAGTCGTTACTGAGATTACTTCACCGACTCTAGGGAGACGATTAATCTCCATGGAATAATTCGTGATGACCCAAGTAAGTCCAAAGCTATTGACGAATTCACTGCCTCTTCCCAACTGGTCGCTTTGATCTTCAGACGTTTTGATAACTACTCCTAACATCGAAGGAAATGTCATCGTTTGGTTGATGTCACACTCATAATATGAAACTTCATGCTTTTTGGTATATTTTTTTGCCAAAAACACGCCCTCCTCTTAAAAATTTTCTAGTAATTGATCTACTTGGGAACCGTAACTTTCTCCAAACATATTCAAATGTGCCAAAAGATAATATAACTGGTAAATCGGCAGTCGGTCTTTCCATCCCTTTTCTAATGGAAATATAGTTTGATAAGCATCTAAAAATTCCGGTCGGAAACCACCGAATAACTGGCTCATTGCAATATCTTGTTCCCGATTCCCATAAGAAACAGCTGGGTCGACAAAAACTGGATTCCCTTGCTGGTCAAAGAACACATTACCACTCCACAGGTCTCCGTGCAAGAGGCGTGGAGTGATCTTTTTTGGTTCAACCGATTTCAATACACGTTCTTTAAATCGCAGATACTTTTCTTGACGCTGTACATTCCATCGATTCGTTTCTTCTGCCAAAGAAATCTGGGATTCAAGCCGATCTTTAAAGAAAAAAGTCCACCAATCTTCTTCAAAAGAATTTTTCTGAACAAGTGTACCCAAATAGTTATCTTTACGAAAACCAAATTGTGGCGCTGTTTGCTGATGGAGATTAGCTAAAGCTGCAGCAAGATCTCGTTGATCCCCTTTTCCCGGCTCGATCCATTCCATTAACAAATAAGCGCCTTCACTTGTTTCACCTAGCATATACGTATCAGGTACACGTACGAATGCTGACAGTTCTTTTAATCCGTCTACTTCTGCTTCAAAAAATCCTTTTTTTACATTCGGATGGATTTTTAAAAAATAAGCACGATGTTCGGTTTTTATACGATAGGTCTGATTAACATCGCCACCAACAACTGGAATCACTTTACCATTTAATTTCAGATCAGATAAAACAGTTTGGATATCCATGACTTTCCCCCCTACTCCCAATTTTATTCTACTTCGTCATCATATTTTTAATGATAAAAGGATTATTTCCAATCCTTATCCTTTATTTAGAATTATAGCACAGAGACCATAAAAAACAGGGAATGGACTTTAAAGATAAAAAGAGCTGGCTTAAGCCAGCTCTTTTTATCTTTACTACATACTCTTCATTGAAATACTCGTCTATGCTAAAGCACCCATTGGATCCCACGGAGATAGAACAATTGGTTCTTCATTGAACGCATTTAATTGCTCTTTCGTCAATAAATCTTTTCTTACAACGATTTGGTACGTATATTCGTCCATCCAGGCATCACTCATAACGAAGAAGCCATTCTTTCCAACTTTTTCGCCCCAGCTATTTTCGACTTTCCATTTTGTTGATTGCCCGTCTATTAAGTCAACACCGGTCAATACCATCGCATGGGTCATCAGACTTTCTCCAAAATCTAAACGTTCAGCTTTAGTCATTGTAAAATCCGTATCAAATAGATCATCCATTGAATAAGCATCTAAGGCCATGATGCCGCTAGTTCTAGTAGAAGATTGACCTACATCACAACCAAACCAAACAGATTCTCCTTCTTCAAGCTGAGCAATCGCTAATTTTTTGAAAGTTTCCATATCAACATTCAGATATTTGACTTCTTTCCCGCCAACGACATTTCCTAGCATCTCTACTGTATAAGAACGATTGAATGGTTTGTCTTTTGTTGGTGCATTGATCACGCTAACATAATCATCTAATTTTACACCGATGTATTTATCATAAAAAATTTGTGGTGTCAGTCCTCGGTCAAGATGATAGTTTTTTTCTTCATCGCGGTACTCAAAATCGAATTCTTTTGGAGGTGTTCCTAATGAGATAGATAAGAAGTTATAAATGCTTTCTAGCATTTCTTCTTTCTTTTCTTCAATAGCGTCTAATGTTTCTCCTTGAGCAACCATTTTCCGTAACACTACTGCATCTTTACGCAGTAATTTGTTCAAGTAGTTATTCAAATCTCGAGAATTTGAACTATTCGCACTTTCCGGCATCACCGATTTAGGCACAACGCCATATTTTTGGAATAATGAAACGATCATATCCCATTGGCCGCCATCTTGTTGAGGAGTAGCGAGTAAGAAAGCTACTTTCCGGCTATCGATTGCCTCTTTTCCTGTTGCAATGATGTTTTCATAGAAATAATTTGCCTTTTCATATTTATCCCAGAAAAAAGTGTAATTTTGTGATAATTCAAACTCTTTTAAATGGAATTGATTCAGCATCTTATGACGGAATGTGTTCAGTGCAGCAAACATCCAGCAACGCCCCGATTGCATTTGATTAGCCACTTTCCCCGTAGCCAAATCTATAGAAAATACCGGTGTATTCTCCACATGTGCTGAAACATTTTCAGCAGAATCGGTAATTCCGTTCTTCACAACTGCCCGCTGCAATGCCTGCTGTTTGATATTTGCTTGAAACTGTTTGTTAAATTTTGTTGTCATATCAGGCGTAATAGCTTTCATCCAATCATCCTTCCAAATCCAAGTTATACTTCGTATTTTACTCTTAAGAATTTAGAAATACAATCTCTTCTATGATGAAAATTTCACTTGAATGAGAATATACTTACAATTTCATGAAGGAAAACTTCATACGGTATCGATAATTTTCAGATAAAAATGGGGATATTTCTATGCGATCATGATAATGGACTGTATAATAAAGAAAAGGCTTAGAAGAACATAATTCTACAAAATAACGTTCAAGAATGCTGAATGAATAAAATACTATAATGCAAGAAAGGAGGATAAATAAAATGAAAAATCTGATGGCTGGCGGCTTTTTGTTTGTAGGTGGTAGCATACTTATGAATACAGAACATTTTGGAAATATTGTCCCTTTCCTTGGGGTAGCTTGCGCCTTGATTGGTGTAGGGATGCTGATTTATTTCGTATTTAGCGATGATGGGAAGTATGGTTGATTATGAGTAGCCAACTCTACTCTTTCGTAAAGATTACAACATACGTGACAAAAACAGAAAGCTTGATTCATCATAATAATAAAAGAAAAAGAAACCCAAGTGATTGGATTTCTTTTTCTTTGCATAAGCTTTATTTACTCCGGCAGTAGGACTCGAACCTACGACATCATGATTAACAGTCATGCGCTACTACCAACTGAGCTATGCCGGAATCAAGTACATGAATATAATATCAATTTCTTCTAAATAACGCAATACTTTTTTTGAATTTTTTTATTATATTATCAAAGAAACCGTTCGCATTTTTTGTTATTTTTATTTTTTCTAAAATCTGTTTTCCTATTAGAGAAACACATTTTTTCGAAAAAATTCTGTTGACAAATACATTAATATTCGTTATCCTATTATTTGTATTAATGATAATGCCGCTTTAGCTCAGCTGGTAGAGCGCTTCCATGGTAAGGAAGAGGTCGCCGGTTCAAACCCGGCAAGTGGCTTCCTTAAACAGTGCAGCATATTGGTTTAACAATGTGTCTGCGCTGTTTTTTTATTTTATGTCATAAGAAATGAATGTTTATATTTTAATAGCACAAAGAAAGTCTATATGATAACTATAAAAAGGAGAGCAATATGAAAATTGTTTTTTTGCATGGTCTAGGCCAAGACGAACAATCATGGAAAGATGTAATCTCTTATCTACCCAATAGTTATTCTTGCAAAAGCCTTTCATTGTTCAATCATTTAAACAGCACAGACACTGCTACTTTAGACGACTTAACCAAATACATCGAAGTACAATTGAATCAGATAAAGGAACCTTTTATTTTATGTGGATTATCTTTAGGCGCTGTTATTGCTTTAAACTATCTTGCAACTCCTTCTCCATATTTAAAAAAGGTTGTTTTAGTCGCTCCACAATTTGAGTCTCCTAATCGCTTATTGCTTACTTTCCAGAATATTTATTTTTACTGCGTACCTTCTAAGATATTTGAAAAATTAGGTCTATCTAAAAAACAAACCCTTACCCTACTTCGTTCACTTGAAACATTAGACTGCAAAAAACAGCTTCGTACATCACGACTTCCTAAATTGATTTTATGTGGTACCAAAGATCATGCGAATAGACCAGCAGCAAAACGTTTATATAAACTTTCAACGAATGGCCGGCTACTCTTTATTAAAAACGGAAAACATGAATTGAATAGAGAAAAGCCAGAAATAATGGCACAAGCTATGCGATCTTTTATCGAAAATAGTTAATTTAAAAAAAGACGACAAAATGTGTCGTCTTTTTTATTTACCATGGTAAGAATGTTGTCTTGTTTTTTCAATACAGCTTGATTGAGACTAGTTTTATGGATCATGGATCAATGAAGAGAAAATTATTGTTTCATGCCAGAGAATTTTTCTGGTCGTAGATCTACTAATTGAACATGACTGTCTAAAGAACCACTTGGGCTTTCAAGAGTAAATACACCTAGACGTGGATCTAAAGAAAGGGTCATATGTTCATCCATGTACATTTTTGAATAATCTTTTATATAAACATCCCCAATATCACTATCTAATTGGAGTTTATAATCATTTTTTCTCTGTTCTTTATCAAGAAGAAGTAAACGAAAACTAGTATCTAAAGAGCAAACACCCATTTTAGAATATTCCCCAACGCCATCATCTAAATCCAATATAACTGTTGCGCCTTCATCAATATATTTTTGTAATCTTTCTTGTGCTTGTTCCGTAATTTTAAGATACATAACTAATACGCCCTCTTTCTTTTTCTTACAAAAGCATGCTAGCATATATTAATAAAATTATCTAAAGTCCTGCTCAAAACAAAAAGATGTAAGAAATATCTTATGATATTTCTTACATCTACTTTTACTCCGGCAGTAGGACTCGAACCTACGACATCATGATTAACAGTCATGCGCTACTACCAACTGAGCTATGCCGGAATAACATCAGCGTGGCGACGTCCTACTCTCACAAGGGGCAACCCCTCACTACAATCGGCGCTAAGAAGCTTAACTTCTGTGTTCGGCATGGTTACAGGTGTATCCTTCTCGCTATCGCCACCACACTGTGGTGTTA
>NZ_JAPRGK010000016.1:0-32079 GCF_035726465.1 Enterococcus sp. E4-150
GCTGTTCTTATTACTTGATGCAGACCAGCTTTTTCACAACCTCTCCACTAAACGGTGTTCAAAAGCTTGCATCTGCGGTAATAAGCCCAACTAAACGAAAAATATGAGGAGCTATTTTTGTTTAGCTGTTCTTATTACTTGATGCAGAACAGCTTTTTCACAACCTCTCCACTAAACGGTGTTCAAAAGCTTGCATCTGCGGTAATAAGCCCAACTAAACGAAAAATATGAGGAGCTATTTTTGTTTAGCTATTCTTATTAATTGATGCAGGACAGCTTTTTCACAACCTCATTTCATGTGTTTCACACGTGAGGAAATTTCTTTATGGCGGCCATGTACCATCGGACGAGCTTGCGGATTTCCTAAATAGCCACAAGTACGTTTGACTACATCACATGTTTTTGGATCATGATTTCCACATTCTGGACATTCGAATCCTCGTTCTGTCGGTTTGAAATCACCTTCGAAACCACATTGATAGCAATGATCGATTGGCGTATTCGTACCAAGATACCCGATTTTGTCATATGCAAAATCCCATACAGCTTCTAAAGCTTTCGGATTTTGTTGGAGCATAGGGTATTCACAGTAGTGGATGAATCCACCTGAACAATATTTTGGATAATCCTTCTCAAATTCCAATTTTTCAAATGGCGTTGGGTTTTTACGCACATCATAGTGGAAACTGTTTGTATAATATTCTTTATCTGTGATATTTTCGATGATGCCGAATTTTTCTGTATCCAAACGGCAGAAACGGTCAGTTAGACTTTCACTTGGAGTTGAATAGACACTGAAATGATAACCATATTCATCCCCCCATGCATCTGCATTAGCTTTTAATTCTTTGACGATATCAAGTGTGAAAGCTTTTGCTTCTGGGTTTGTTTCCCATTCGCCACCGAAGAAAGCTGAAGCAACTTCATATAATCCAATGTAGCCTAACGATACAGTAGCTCGACGGTTTTTGAATAATTCATTGACAGAATCGGTACGTGAAAGACGTTTCCCGAAAGCACCATACATATATAAAATTGGTGCATTTGCAGGAATGGCTTCTTTACAACGTTCTACACGATAGAGAAGCGCATCTTTCATGATTTCTAAGCGGTCAGACAGTAACTGCCAGAATTTATTCTGATCTCCTTTTGATTCGATCGCGATTCTTGGCAAATTCAATGTAACAACACCTAAATTCATTCGTCCGACATTTACTTCTTGACCATTTTCGTCTTTCCACCCTTGCAAGAATGAACGACAGCCCATAGGTACTTTGAAACTTCCAGTTAATTCAACGATTTTATCGTAATTCAGAATATCAGGATACATTCTTTTCGTTGCACATTCCAATGCTAGTTGTTTGATGTCGTAATTAGGATCTTCAGGGTTTAAGTTCACACCTTTTTTCAAAGTGAAGATCAGTTTAGGGAAGATAGCTGTCCGCTTTTCACTCCCTAATCCATTGATTCGAATCTGTAAAATTGCTTTTTGAATTTCTCTTTCAAACCAGTTTTCTCCTAGTCCAAATCCTAATGAAGTGAAAGGAGTTTGTCCATTTGAAGTAAATAAGGTATTGATTTCATATTCCAAACTTTGCATAGCATCGAAGATATCTTTTTTGGTTTTTGCTTTTGCATATTCTTTTTGGCGTTCTGGCGAATCGATCCATTCTTCCGCGTCTTTTAGATGTTTTTTATAGTTCAATTCTGCAAAAGGAGCAAGCAATTCATCTGTTCGGTCGGCAGAACAGCCACCATATTGACTTGACGCTACATTGGCAATAATCTGTGAGATTTGTGCTGTGGCGGTCTGGATAGATTTTGGCGATTCGACTTCGGCATTGCCGATTTTGAAACCATTGTTCAGCATGCCTTTGAAATCAATCAAGCAGCAATTCGTCATCGGTGTATAAGGATGATAATCCAAATCATGGTAATGGATATCGCCTTTTTGATGCGCATTTGCTATATGTGGTGGCAACATTTTCAGTCCGATTGATTTTCCAACGATCCCGGCTGTCAGATCTCGCTGTGTATTGAAAACATTACTGTCTTTATTTGCGTTTTCGTTCACGACAGTTTGGTCCTTGTTGATTAGCTTTTCAATCGAAAAGTTGATATCTGTTGCTTTACTGCGAGCAAAATCTCGTTTGGTACGATAATTGATGTACTCTTCTGCTAATTCATATTCGTTTTTTTCTAGTAATATATGTTCCACGATGTTTTGAATCTCATAGATTTTGACATTTTCAGCAAACCGGCTTTTGATTTCTTGGACAACCAAGTCTGCAATCATTTGAATTTTTTCATAAGTAAGTGGTGATAATGAGCCGTGAATTTTCTTTTCTGCTTTGATCAGTGCTTCATTGATCTTTTGTTCATCGAAATCAACATGGCGGCCATCGCGTTTGATGACTTTCATCTGGGATGTCTCTGGCTGCTGAGTAACGACAGTTTTTTCTTCATAATTTACTTTCATTATCTTCAACTCCTGCTAAATTGTTCTTGTCTATCATAAAACAAAATCTGGGAAGGAGCAACTAAATATCGGCCATATATAGTATTCAATGTGCTGTATAATTGGATTTCTATACTATATGTAGTGTATATTTTATTGTGAAAAAAGGTGAAAACTTGTAGCTGGTAGATTTGTTTTTTGCATATTTAATTTTGCTGAATAAAATAATTGAATAAAATTTTTTATTCAGTCCAAGTAAAAGTGACAAAAACATAAGAGCAAATTATTCGTAGATATGCTACTATGCAAATAAATAGAAATGAAAAATGAAAGAGGAGGAGAAGAATTGGAAAAGATGATCGAAGTGAAACATCTAAGTAAAAGCTACGGCAGCAAACTTTCTCCCGTCAAAGCCTTAGATAATATCTCATTCACAGTAGAAGAAGGCGAGTTTGTTGGGATTATGGGCCCAAGTGGTGCAGGAAAGACAACGCTGATGAATATCTTGTCCACGATCAATTTGCCTACGATGGGCAGTGTCTCGATCCAAGGAAAAGAAATCACAAAAATGAAAAATAGTGAGCTCAGTGACTTTCGTCGAAAAAAACTAGGATTCATTTTTCAAGAGTTCAATTTGATCGATACCCTAAATGCAAAAGACAATATCCTATTGCCCCTAGCAGTTGAACGGATGACTAAAGAGGAAATGGAAAAGAGAGTAAGACATGTAGCTCAATTGTTGAATATAGAAGAACTGCTCAAACGGTATCCCGATGAACTTTCTGTCGGACAGAGACAACGAATTGCAGCTGCTAGAGCACTTGTTGTTCAGCCACAAGTGATTTTTGCAGATGAACCAACTGGCTCTTTGGACTCGAAGTCGGCTACAGAATTGTTGAACTACTTGAAGACCATGAATCAAAAAGAAAAAGCAACGATACTGTTAGTCACCCATGATCCATATACAGCAAGCTACTGCGATAGAATTTTATTTATTAAAGATGGTGTGATTTTTTCTGAAGTTGTCAGAAGAGGGACAAGAAGAGAGTTCTTTGAGAAAGTAATAGACATGCAGGCGACGATTGGCGGAGGAGGAAAAATGAATGCTGTATAAACTAGCCGTTAAAAGTTTTTTTCGGCAGTCACGAGGCTATCTTGTTTATTTTTTCAGTTTGACTTTATCCGTAATGATCTATTATTCCTTCAGCGCAATGACCTACGATCAATCTTTAGTCAGAAGAGCAAGTCAAGATACTTCGATAGATGGTGGATTGAGTTTTGGCGGATTTATCATTACTGTTGTTTTGCTTTTTTTCGTATTCAGTGCCAACCGATTTTTCTTGAATAGAAGGCAAAAGGAAATAGGCATCTATCAGCTTTTTGGTATGAATAAACTGCAGATATCAGGTATATATGTGTTAGAAATCATGATAATTGGATTGTTCGCCTGTATTTCTGGGATATTACTCGGTATTATTTTTTCCAAACTCTTTTCAATGATTTTGGTTCGAATGATGGATATGGATCTTACTAGTCCATTTTTTATCTCCATTCCATCAGTAGTAGATACTTTATTTGCTTTTTTCATCATCCTTTTAGCAGTATCTGTATATTCAATATGGAAAATATGGCGCTATCCAATGATTCGAAGTTTTGGAGAAAAAGAACAAGCAGATAGTTCAACAATGCGCTTCAGGACAAGGCACCGATTACTCGCAGTCATCGGGTTACTACTTTTAACGAGCGGATATTTTGGAGCTAGTCATTTTAGGGAAATCACTTCATGGATGATCAGTTATCATTATCTTGATACATTAGTTTTCTTTTTTCCTTTTTTAATTTTTTTCGTTTGTGTGGTCGGTACTTATTTGTTTTTCTGTTATACATTTCGGTTATTTTTGATCATATTGAGTAAATGGAAGATTTATTACTATGGTATCAATTTTTTGATAATGGGTAACACGCAAGTTCATTTGCTCAAAAGTTGGCGTACAAATTCTCTGATTACAGTCATTCTCGGAATTTCTTTAATGACAATTGGCGGCACGGCTAGTATCTCTACTATTTTATCCTACCAGGAGAAAGTTTCCTCCCCGATGGACTATCAGTTTGATGTTGAGACAGAGAAAAAAATCAAGCCGATTCTAGCAGAGGAAGGGCAGAAGATAACTAAAGAAATCACCTTGCATTATAAAGTCATTGGGAGTATCTATAGTCAAAATCTCGAAGAACCTATGTTTCAAACTGCTAATCTGATCACGAAAACACAATATCAAGCCTTCAGAAAAGTTAATCCAGATTTGCCGAACATTTCTTTGAAATCACCTGATCATACTGTTTTGCTTGATCAAATGCAAACTCTTTTTCGGAATATTTCATTATATGGATCTAGTATTGGACTGCCAGATAATCAAGAATTGAAGATTCAACAAATGCTTCCAAGTGTATTAGGTGACGAAACAATGGTATATCTAAGTCCTGTACTGATTGTAGATGATACCGTTTTTGAAAAAGCAAAAGGTGTGGATTATCAAGTAGTCAATGTAGATGTATCAGGTGGAAATAATGAAAAAATAGATGAACGACTGAGCAATGACCTGTCGATAAAGTGGCTCAATGCTGTTTATTATTCTTATGATATCGTAAATGGAAGTCTACAAGGAGAAATTAGCACAAAGAAACTTCCGGATGACCAAATGAAGGAAGCACAATTTAGCCAAGAAAGCTCTCGTTTGAATTTCTCTTCTAGCTATTCGAAATTGCGTGCAGTCAATCGGCGAATCGGTATCAATATTTTTGTCACACTATTTGTCGGGATGATCGTGATTATTGCTACTGGTAGTATTTTGACAGTCCGGCAATTAGCAGAAGCAGAGGAAGAAAAAGAAAATTATCACCTATTGACTAAGCTGGGGATTCCACAAAGAAGGATCAGACGGATGATATTCGAGCAAAACGCACTTACCTTCTTTCCACCCATGATATTAGGGATCACTCACGCAGTATTTGCAATCAATGTCTTCACTCAGTATATAAAAACTGCCGATTACTGGTTGGCCTATCTTGTGAGTGGCTTATTGATCCTTATCTATCTTTTGCTTTATGTCATTACGAGTCAGTTATATTGTCGGATTATCGAGGAATGATATACGGAATAAGACAAGATAATAAATAGAACTAAATTTTGAATACCATTTATTTGGAATAAGAGGTTGTGACACGATTTTTGTCACAACCTCTTTATTTTTTATATTTTTTTAAAGTACGAGAAATTATAAAGAAAAAAGCAGTGATTTGATGTGCTATTTTTATAAAAGCTATGTGACAAAACTGTTAGTAAAAAAACGGTTTCTGTAAGCTAGACACATGTTTCTTTTTGTCAAAATTAGTTACACTTTGTGTGAGGTTATATGAGGAGGGAATCCAATGAACAAATGGCGCTCTAATCCAAAATTGAATTATTGGGGAAAATTCATCATTCGAACAATTTTTTATAGTGCAGTACTGCTGTTCCTGATTTATCTGTATCACTATAAAAATATTCAAGGAGGAACTTTTATCTATAACGAATTTTAGGAGGAAGAGTATGGAAATCAAAACGATTATTGAAGCAATCGATGATTGGGGAATAAATGAACCTGATCGAGTTGCTTATCAGGCGGATGAGACGCATACTTTTGGTGAATTGAAACAAGCATCAGACGCACTTGCTTATTATTTAGAAAAAAAGGTAGAAGGTGATGGACCAATTGTCGTTTTTGGCAATTTGGAGTTTGAAATGATTGTCTCATTTCTAGGGGTTGTCAAATCTGGCCATGCCTATTTGCCGATTGAAGAGCATACACCCAAGGAGCGTATCCTGTCGATCTTTCGGGTGGCTAAACCATCTATGGTCATCAGTATCGGGGACTGGATAGAAGATATTCCTTCGGTTCCTGTCATAACAAAAAAAGAATTTCCAGAAATCAAGAAGATACCAGTAGGATTTTATCCCAGAAATAGCGTAAAAGGTACAGAAAATTTTTATATTATTTTTACTTCTGGTACTACTGGAGAACCAAAAGGCGTACAAATCAGTCATGATAATCTAGTCAGCTTTGTTCAATGGACGATGGAAGACTTTGGGATCAAGCCTGGTATGCATTTCTTAGCCCAAGCGCCATTTTCTTTTGATTTATCGGTATTTTCTATTTATCCTGCATTAGTTTCTGGCGGAATGCTGAAGCCGTTAAATAAAGCAGTTGTTCAAGACTTTCGTCAATTATTCGCGACATTGCCAGCCTTGAAGTTGAATGTATGGGTTTCTACTCCATCATTTATGGATATTTGCTTGATGGAACCTACATTCAATGGAGAAAATGTGCCGGAATTGGACATGTTTTTATTTTGCGGAGAAGAATTGACGAAAAAAACTGCAGAAAGTCTACTTGATCGATTCCCAAATGCACGGATATATAATACTTACGGTCCAACAGAAGCAACTGTAGCTATTTCAAGTATTCAGATTGACCAGCATGTACTAGATAGTTATGACCGACTACCGATTGGCTACGTAAAAAAAGACACGAAAGTTTCTATTGTCCAAGAAGGCAAACCTGTTTCAAAAGGAGAAACGGGTGAAATCATTATTGCAGGACCAAGCGTATCAAAAGGTTACCTGAACAATCCCGAAAAGACAGCTGCTGCGTTCTTTTGTCAAAATGACTTAGCAAGTTACCATACAGGGGATGCAGGTAGACTAGATGAAGATGGGCTTTTATTTTATGAAGGACGTATGGATCAGCAGGTCAAATTACATGGATACCGGATTGAACTCGGGGATATCGAACATTATCTGCTCCAAGACAACCGAATCAAACAAGCTGTCGTCGTACCAAAATACCAAGGAACAAAAGTACAGCAGCTGGTTGCTTTTGTCGTATTAGAAGACAAAACGAAACAGCCGGATTTTCAGTTGACTAAATCTATCAAAGAACAATTACTAGAAGTTGTGATGGATTATATGATTCCTCAGAAGTTCCATTATGTCGATCTGCTGCCTCAGACAGTTAATGGAAAAATCGATCGAAAAAAATTAACAGCTGAGGTGAATCCTGAATGATGTTACCTCATATGATCCCTTATGCAGAGCCGTTTTATTTTTTTCTTTTAGCCATTGCGCTTGTACCGATCGTTCTATCTTTATTGATATGGGAAAAAAGATTACCAGTTTATCAATCAGCAGTGACACTTTTCTTTTTATTTGTCAGCTTTGGAGGTAATTATTGGCAACAGGGAGCGGCGCTGATTGGGTATGTTTTGTGGCAGACGATACTTGTATGGGGCTATTTTGTTTATCGGCAAAGGAAAAATCAGACAGGATGGTTTTTTGCCGCCGTTATTTTAGCGATAATTCCACTGTTTTTAACGAAAGTGACTCCTTTTTTTGAACATGGAAAAGCATCGTTACTTGGTTTTTTAGGAATCTCTTATTTAACCTTTAAATCTGTACAAATGATCATGGAAATAAGAGATGGCATGATCAAAACATATAAGCCATTTCGTTATATCCAGTTTCTGCTGTTCTTTCCAACAATCTCTTCTGGACCAATCGATCGCTATAGGAGATTTGAAAAAGACCAGCTCCATCCGCCTGTTCGTGATAAATATGTTGATCTTTTGGGAAAAGGCGTCCAAAATATTTTTGTCGGTTTTTTATATAAATTCATTATCGGTTATTATTTTGGTCAAGTACTGCTTCCTGTAGTGGGACGCATTGCCTTACAGCATGGTGGTATTTCATGGGCATTAGTAGGTTATATGTACGTGTACAGTATGTATTTGTTTTTTGATTTTGCTGGCTATAGCTTATTTGCAGTCGGTACAAGCTACATGATGGGGTATCAGACACCAATCAATTTCAATAAACCTTTTTTATCATGGAATATCAAAGAATTCTGGAATCGTTGGCATATGACGCTGTCCTTTTGGTTCCGTGATTATGTATATATGCGATTGATGTTCTTCATGATGAAGAAAAAATTTTTTAAAAGCAAGATCGTAATGTCAAATATCGGTTATTTTGCTTTGTTTCTTCTAATGGGTATATGGCATGGATTGACGTGGTACTACATCGTATATGGACTGTATCATGCTTGTCTGATCTGTCTGACAGATGCATGGATCCGATTTAAGAAGAAGCATAAAGAGCAGTTGCCTTCTAACAAATTTACGCATGGCTTAGCCGTATTTTTGACATTTCAAGCAGTATGTTTTAGCTTCCTGATTTTTTCAGGATTTTTAGATAAACTTTTTTTTAGCTAACGAATAGTGACATATTAATTTATATAACAAAGGAGAAAAGGAAAATGGAAGAACAAATTTTATCAATCTTAGAAGAAATAACAGGAACAGATGAAGTAAGAAAAAATCGTGATATTGATCTATTTGATGAAGGGTTGCTTGATTCTTTAGCATCTGTTCAATTATTAGTCGAGCTAGACGGAGAGCTGGATATCCAAGTCCCTGTATCTGAATTCGAGCGAGAGGATTGGAGCACACCGAATAAAATCATTCAACAAGCAACTGCATTGAAGGGTTGAGTATGAAAAAGAAACTTTTTGCTATTTTCGGCCCGGTTGTTTTAGCTGTTGGCTTACTGTTTGTGTTTTTTACCTCCTCCTATCAAGTAGATATCTCTAATCCAGAAACGATTAGACGTGCCTCTTCTTCCATGTCAGTGAACGTGTTGAAAGGAGATGCGATAAAAAATTATGCATTATCTGAAAAACAATATATTCCTTTTTTTGGCTCAAGTGAATTAAGCAGAATCAGTCCATTTCATCCGTCTGTTCTGGCAGAAAAATACCAGCGAAACTATCGTCCATTTTTGCTGGGAGCACCCGGGACACAATCGTTAAGCCAATATATGATGATGCGTTCTGCAGGAGATGCTATGAAAAACAAGAAAGTCGTCTTTATTATTTCTCCTCAGTGGTTCGTTAAAAATGGTGTAAAAACTGATTACTTTAATACGTATTATTCTGAACTTCAAACATACGACTGGTTGTTTTCAATGAAGAAAGTAACGCCTGCTGATCGCTATTTAGCTAGAAGATTATTAACTTTCTCAAAAGTAAAAGAGAATGATACGTTGACGGCGATTCTGCAAACGATCAAAAAAGGGAAGCTACCTTTACCTGAATCTTTGAATCAGCTGCGCAGCCAATGGAACATGCTGAAGAGAGAGGATGAAGTATTCAGCAATATTGGGTTGAAAGATCGACAGCAAAAAATCGATCATGAGTCAAAACGATTACCAAAACAATACCAAGAAACAGAATTATCCATTTTAGCAAATCAAATTGGAGAACGAGAAACGACGAATAATCCATTCGGGTTGAAAAACAATTTTTATACGCATCGTATCCGAGCCCACGAGCCAGAGCTCAAACAGTCACAAAAAAATTGGGATTATCGTTTTTCGCCAGAATTTTCTGATTTTCAGCTGGTCTTGGATCAATTAGCAAAAAACCATAACGAAGTATTGTTCATCATCCCACCGGTTAACGAGAAATGGAGCGATTATACCGGACTATCTCAAGAAATGTTACAAGGATTTGCCAAAAAGATCAAATTTCAATTAAATAGCCAAGGATTCAATCGAATAGCTGATTTTGTCAATCAAGCGGGTACCAACTATTTTATGGAAGACACGATCCATCTAGGCTGGAAAGGCTGGTTGGCTGCAGATCAACAGATCAGACCGTTTTTAGAAGAAAATCATATTACTGCTAGTAAGTATCATCTTGACGATGCTTTTTTTAGCAAATCTTGGCAACATCAAATACCAGATAAACTACAATTAAAATAAAGAAAACAGGCGAGTGTTGCTCGCTTGTTTTCTTTATTTTTGAATATTCTGAATAAAAGATAAAAATACCAAGTTTGCCTGAACAAAAATCATAAGCAATGGTATAATCACAATATGAATATAGAAATGGGGGAAAACATTTGGATACAAAAGAAGAACAGCTACTTATTGATTTAACTTCTGCAAAAGGAGTACCTGGAAATGAAGAAGAGGTAAGAGAAGTATTCAGAGAATATGCCAAACCATTCGCTGATGATATTTTTTATGACGGTTTAGGCAGTGTGATTGCCAAACATGGTGCTGGCGGAGGCCCCAAGGTCTTTATTTCTGGACATATGGACGAAGTTGGTTTTATGGTAACAAAAATAACCGAAAAAGGATTCTTGGAATTCCAAACTCTTGGAGGTTGGTGGGGGCAAGTCATGCTTGCTCAGCAAGTTGAAATCAAAACACGTGAAGGGAAAATCGTCCACGGTGTGATTGGTTCCAAACCACCACATGTTTTAACACCTCAAGTAAGAAATAAACCTTATGAAATAAAGGATATGTTCATTGATATTGGCGCATCAAGCCAAGAAGAAGCCAAAGAGTGGGGCATACGTCCTGGAGATATGGTCACTCCATATATTGAATACAAACGAATGAATGGCAGTAAATATTTACTGGCAAAAGCATGGGATAATCGTATCGGGACAGCTGTTTCTCTGCGAGTATTAGAGAATCTATCTAAAGAAGCACACCCAAATGTTTTATTCGCAGGAAGCGATGTGCAAGAAGAAGTAGGCTTGCGAGGTGCTCGAACAAGTACACACCTTGTAAATCCCGATATTGCTTTTGCTTTAGATACTGGTACAGCAGGAGACACTCCAGGAATGACACCAAAAGAAGCAGATTCGATTTTAGGAAAAGGCCCACAGATTTTGATTTTTGATGCATCTATGATCCCGCATAAAAAATTATTGAATTTTGTTATTGATGTAGCAGAGGAAATGGATATTCCATTCCAATATACAGTGATTTCTGGCGGAGGAACTGATGCAGGACAAATGCATTTGACAAGAGATGGTGTTCCGTCTGTAGCCATTACCGTTCCTGTTCGTTATCTGCATTCCCATACATCAGTGATTCATGAAGATGATTATTTGAATACAGTGAAACTAGTCACAGAATTAGTGAAACGGCTTGATAGTGAAACAGTTGAAAAAATTCGGAGTTATGAATAATGAATAATAGAATACCTATTTCTGAATATCGGAAAAAAGCACGAGTTTCTTTGGAAAATCAATGGGGAATCAATACTTGGCTTGTTTTCTTATCTATAATATTTACGAGCGTCATCCAGAACTTTTTTGACGGTTTCAGTCCTTTTCCGGAAGAAAGCATGCAGCAGCACTTATTGAGTTTTCTAGTCGATAATTTACTTTTATTCGCATTCAACTATGCATTGTTTTACATTGCGCTAGTAGTTGTACGGGGTGGCAGACCAGAAAGTAACCTTTTATTTTCAGTTTTCCAAAGAAAGTATTTTGGTTCGATACTTGGCATCAATTTGATCAATTCAGTCATCAACTGGCTACTCAACAGTTTAATCTTTCTGCCCATGTTTTTAATCAGCGGAGTGAGTACTTATATGCAGCTGCTTTTCAGTTCAAATGCGGTACCTACGGGTGTCATGCCAGAAGATTTTCTTGATATCAGCTTTGTTTTATCGATGATAGGGATGATTTTTGTTTCAGCACTCATCATGAGTATTGTTGGCGGTTTATTCCAATTTGCTGCATGGACAAAGTTCGACTATCCTGATTTGTCGGTTATTCAATGTTTGAAATATGGCTGGTTTTTATTGAAAGATAGAATTGGTACGTATATTTTGTTGCAGCTGTCTTTTATCGGCTGGTATTTGCTAGGAGCAATCGCTTTGTTCATCGGTCTTTTGTGGGTCATTGTTTATGTGAATGTGTCAGTTGCAGAATTTTATGAACAAGCACGGATTGAAAAAGGAGGTCCAGACGCCTATTTTACTTAGCATGTAAGCAGTTTATTCATCAAAAAAATAACTTTTGTGGTAGGATAAATCTTTGAGGGGGAATGTACGATGAAATTAACTGTTTTAGGATGCTTAGGAGCGTATCCTTATAAAAATCAAGGGACAACAGGTTATTTGCTTCAATCTGACGGGTTCAATTTGTTGATCGATGCAGGTAGTGCTACGCTGATCAAATTACAAGAACACCTTGATCCACTTGATCTAGATGCTGTGATCCTTAGCCATTATCATCATGATCATATTGCTGACCTTGGTGTATTACAGTATTACTGGCAACTTCATCCTAAGAGAAATCCGGAGACATTGCTTTCAATTTATGGACACACAAAAGATTCCATTCACTTTGAAGAATTGACGTTGGAAAATGTCTCAAAAGGACATCCTTATTTTGAAGCTGAAGAATTAAAAATTGGTCCTTTTCTGATTACTTTTATGGAAACAATCCATCCAGTAGTATGTTACGCCATGCGTATCGTAGAAGAAACAACGGGGAAAGTATTCGTATTTACAGGTGATTCAGGTTATTTGGAAAGTTTCGCTGATTTTGCGAAAGATGCTGATTTGTTTCTAGCAGATACCTATCTTTTTGAAGGAAATGAACATCATCATGCCCATTTCACTTCAAAAGAAGCTGGAGAACTTGCGAAATCAGCTAACGTAAAGAAACTTGTACTTACACACCTACCTCAGTTTGGTGATTTAGAACAATTGAAAAATGAAGCGCAAAAGGCAGCAGGCAAAGGGATTGATATAGAACTTGCTGCAGTTGACAAAGTGTTTAACATTTAGGAGGAAGAACATGATTTTTGTACCAAATGAAAACCACGACCCAAGAATCAATTTAGCAATTGAACAATATTTGCTGCAAGAAATGCCTTTAGATGAACCTATTTTGCTCTTTTATATCAATGAACCTTCAATCATCATCGGCAGAAACCAAAATACGCTTGAAGAAATCAATCGAGATTATGTGGAAGAAAATGGCATTCATGTTGTCCGTCGCTTAAGTGGAGGCGGAGCTGTCTACCATGATTTTGGAAACCTGAACTTTAGTTTTATCATGCCTGATGATGGGGATTCATTCCGTGACTTTGCGAAAGTAACACAGCCAATCATCCAAGCACTTCATGAATTGGGTGTTGCTGGGGCGGAATTGAAAGGCCGAAATGATCTAGTCATTGATGGCATGAAATTTTCTGGCAACGCGATGTATGCTACCAACGGTCGGATGTTTGCTCATGGAACAATTATGTTCGACTCTGATATCAATGAAGTAGTCAATGCATTAAAAGTAAAAAAAGACAAAATCGAATCAAAAGGAATCAAATCGATCCGTTCTCGTGTAACGAATATCAAACCATTTCTTCCAGAAGAAAAGCAAAAAATGACAACAGAAGAATTTCGTCAAGAAATCTTGTTGAAAATTTTCGGCGTAGAGTCAGTAGAAGAAGTAAAAACGTACGAATTGACTGATGAAGATTGGAAAAAAATCAATCGAATCTCTGAGGAATATTATCGAAATTGGGATTGGAATTACGGGAAGTCTCCAGATTTCAATTTCTCTCGCCAAAAACGTTTTTCTATCGGTTCGATTGAAGTCCATTTGAATGTCTCAGAAGGAATGATCAAAGAAGCAAAAATCTTTGGCGATTTCTTCGGACTAGGAGATATCTCTGACGTGGAAAAAAAATTGGTTGGACAGAAATATGATAAAGCATCTCTATCAAAAATAGTCAGCCAAATTGATGTGAAGAAATATTTTGGTGCGATAGAACCAGAAGAATTGCTTACCTTACTTTATTGAAGATAAAAAATAGCGGAATCCACATATATGGATTCCGCTATTTTTTATACAGGATTCGGGTAATTTCGAGAGAGTTGAACAGTGATCCGATCAATGAAAGTATCTTTTTCCTGCGTTAGTGTTCCTGTGTAACGATCCGCTACGTCTTTCATCATCATTAAGTCAAAACGTTCCTGATCATCTAATTCTTCTGTGATGCCTCGACTAAATAGGTTTGTATCGTAATGTGCACTATGTTCGCAACAAATGACGAAATGTTCCTCTTGTTCGTGTATCGACAAATAAATTTTTCGATACAGTGGATTTTCGATGGCATGAGTTTCTCTAAAGGAATGCTCTAAAGCGTGGATCAAAAGTTGAGCCAGATCGTCATCGTTGATAGGAAGTTCTTCGGGAAGATCTGCTTGGAAGGTTATCTGAATATTCCGTTTGGCAGCTAACTTCTGGTAACGCGCTAAGATAAGATTTGTCACCTGGTGGTTGCAAAAAGAACACAGCATTTCGAAATTTTTTGCTTCTTCTAATATCTTTTCCACATAGTTTTTAGCTTTTGTTTGGTCCGTATGCATTAAATCTTGCAGATTCTCCATCTCTTGGACAAATTCCAGGCGAAGTGTATTTACTTCTTGGATATGCTGTCGAAGCTGCTCATAATGTTGCTCCAACAAATCATTTTTGATTTTTAAGAAATCTACTTGTCTCCGATCTTTGTCGGTATTTAAGATGTGATCGATTAGATTGTAGCTGATAATAACGATTAGAATGATAATATATAAAATCGTAGACCAATTGATCGTTGTTTGATAGATACCTAATGCCGTTTGGATGTAAATCAAGCAATGGATAATGGCTACCAAGACGATCCAAGGTGTACAAGCTACATAAAAACGGTTATTCTTATATGCTTCGCCAATGCATGCAAGTGAAGTGACTAAAGTGCTTATAACACTAGCAATATTAGCAATCGGCATTAATTCAGGAAGTTCTGCAGGAGTAAAAGTTGCATAAAGCAGAACGCCGATAAAAATCAAAAGTTGGAACGTACAAAAAATTCCGTACCATTTTTTATAGTAAAACATTCGGCTCCAATAGTAGCAGATGATGAAAGCTGACGTTAAGATAATAAATAAATGAGATAAAAAAGAATGAACGAATGGTTCAAAAAGAATACCACTTAAAATATCTTCTGATACAGCTTCAAATCCTAATGCCAAAGCAAAGCAACTTAAGAGAATAAGTGAGTATTCAAGACGTTTTTGTTTATACATCAAGTAGATCGTATAGAAAAAGGTCCCTATAGCGATAAAAACAGCGATTATCATCGTCAATACTTGCGGCACTGATTGTGAATAAATAAAACTAATCAATGGTCCAGTTGTTCCTAGATAAACTTTCGGTGGCAGTCCAGCATAGTTCTGATAAGGAGATGAGACTGTAAGAGTCAATTTTTTTCCGATATAATTTGCTGGTAAATCTATCACAGCCAATGAGAGTCCGGGATTGCTTTCTTCCTGATAATCTTTCCGTTGGTATAAAATCTTTTCGCCTAGATATACAGTAATCCATTGATGGTTTCCTTTGATTAGTAAATTTGCTTCGTCCAACGGTTTTTCAAGTGTCGTTTCCATAATGAATGTTTCGTCTTTATCCACGGTAGGAATCGTACGAGTGTACTTGCTGTCAAACTTAAAATCAGGATCATCTTTTGTATAGAAAACCCACGAATCTTTTATTTCTTTCATTTGATTGCTGTCCGCAGGAGAAAAAATAAAATAAAAGAAATAAGCAATTCCCGTTAAAAATAACAATGATAATATAATGATTATGCTCCACTTTATACGTAAATAAAAAGATTCTTTTTTATTATATATGTTATTAAAAAAAGCCATAAAGGTATTCCTTTCTAAAACTTGTAATGTTAGGGTAAACGTTTTTTAAACTAACGTCAATTATTTATAATAAAAAATGAGATAAAGATGAGGAAATAGAATTAGAAACATGTAATTATTAAAGGGAAACATTTTTACAGCTATAATTTGAAAAAAATTTATCGTTATTATATGATTAAGAAGGATTGAATAAAGAAAGAAGTTGAAAACGATGCCTGATTACAAAAAAATAACTTTTATAAGTTCTATAACGTTGATTATATTTTTAATTCTTATTCTTCTCGTCGTCTTGGTTCCCCGAATTTTTGGTTTGACTCCTTATATTATTGAGGACAAAGAAATGAGTCCATATTATGCACAAGGAAATCTGATATATGTACGACCGAAAAATACAAATGAGATTTTAGTCGGAGATATTATTACATATTATGAAAATTCAGGAAAAAAAATCTCGACGCGTCGCGTAATAGCCGTTGAAAACAACCACGAAGATTTTTATACAAAAGCTGATACAAAGACTTATATTGAGCCTGGAGTAGTAAAAAAGAGAAATATTATCGGTAGTCCCATCTTTCAGATTCCATATATTGGACTAGTCCTTTCAAAAACGGCATTTGCATGGATTCAGGGGTTATTCTTTACGATTGCTTTTTGCCTAACAGGAATCACAGCATGGAATACTTTTGTAGAGTTGAAAAAGAAGCGGAGACGAACACAGAAATTTTTGTAAGAATGTTAAAAACATAAATGTATTCCAGAGATCCAACGATTCTTCTGAACATGAAACACGAGAAAACACTCATGCAGCTTGTAGATTTAGTCAGTTGTTCGTATAATGTGTGAAGAGGAGGAGTAGTATGCGCAATGAAATGATGCATCGTCCTGTAGTCAAAGAAGAACTATTGGATTTTATGCGTACCCAGCAAAAAAAATTACCGGGTGAGCTAGGCAAACTGGAAGAAGAAGCTCATGTAGCAGAAGTACCAGTTATTCCCCATGAAACAGTTGTATTTTTGAAATTTTTACTTGGACAGCTTCAGCCTGAACGAATCTTGGAGATCGGAGCAGCTATCGGTTTTTCATCAAGTGTCATGGCCACGACAATCGGAGAAAACGCTCATGTTACGACAATTGATCGTTTCGATGTCATGATCGAGAAAGCTAAAAAAAACTATGAACGTCTAGGACTGACAGATAAAGTGACTTTGCTTGAAGGTCAAGCAGCAGATATCTTGCCGGAGTTGTCTGGTCCGTATGACTTTATTTTTATGGATAGTGCAAAATCAAAATATATTGAATTTTTACCTGAATGCTTACGTTTGTTAAGAAAAGGTGGCGTTTTGATGGTAGATGACATCTTCCAAGGAGGAACGATCTTGCTCCCAGATGAAGAGATTCCCCGTGGCAAACGAGCTATCCATCGTAAATTAAATGAATTTCTTCGTGTTGTGATGGATCATCCCGATTTGACATCGACAATCTTGCCATTAGGTGATGGTGTGATCTTAATGACAAAGGAATCAGAAACAATCGAGTTGTGATACATGATTATGGCAGCCTGTAGATAATCGATTGAATCGAGGGCTCAATTCGAACTTGATGTAAAAGTTTCTATATTTGTAAGTCAATTAAAGGATACAGGAAATCTAAATAAACAGGAGTAGCATGAAGTCAATGTAGCTCCTGTTTTCAATTGATAACCTTAGAACAGCTGAAGGAGAATGTCTCGTTTTAAAAGATTGATTTAGTAGTTGGGCCAAAATAATTCATTATTTGCTAATTAAATAACTATTTCGTATTGACAGAAGCAATTTAATTATCTATAATTATTGATGTTCCGCTGATTCTTGTCATAGTAGCTCAGCTGGATAGAGCATCCGCCTTCTAAGCGGACGGTCGGGGGTTCGAATCCCTCCTGTGACGCTAAAAAACCGTTAGAAACTGAGGTTTCTAACGGTTTTTCTTTGTTTTTTGTGCCAATATTGTTTGTTTTCAAAGGCAAATAAAATAAAAAAACATCCTTATCGAGTACAATTATAAGGAGCAAAAAAATAAAACTCATCAGAAAAGAGGAAGAAGATATGACGATACTATCGAAAATTTTAGTGACTCTAGTTGCAATTGAATTTTTTTATATCATGTATATCGAAACGGTGAGAACTGATTCTGACACGACAAGTAGGGTTTTTAAAATGAGTAAAGAAGAGTTAAGCAGAAAATCTGTTCAAACATTGTTTAAGAACCAAGGAGTGTACAATGGACTATTAGGAGTGGGACTACTTTATGGAGCTTATCTTTCTTCCGCATCTAAAGAAATCACAAGTATGCTATTAATATCTATTTTTTTTGTTGCATTATATGGCAGTTTGACTAGCGATCGTTGGATTTTACTCAAACAAGGTGGGCTAGCTCTGTTGGCATTGCTTTCTATTTTCTTATAAATATAGAAAAAATAAGAATTTATCTAACAGGAAACTTTGTGAAAAATATTACTTTATCTCATGAAATATGATATTCTAATGAATGGTATTTTAGAAAATTTCATGAAAAAGGAGTTAGATAGGTGTTCAAAAATTATGTTTCCTCACTAAAAAAAGAATTTTCAGGTTATGATCTTTCAAGATTTCAGAAAGATCTTTTGGCTGGGATCACAGTAGCTGCTGTAGCATTGCCTTTAGCCTTGGCTTTTGGGGTGTCAAGCGGAGCTGATGCGGCCGCAGGTTTGATTACGGCTATCATTGCCGGTATCGTTATTGGCGGTTTGTCAGGCGGTTTTTATCAAATATCAGGTCCGACAGGTGCGATGGCAGCTATCTTGATGTCTATTGCGGCAACAAAGGGAATGCAAGGTGTATTGCTTGCTACTTTTTTAGCGGGTCTATTTTTACTTGCAGCAGGACTTTTCCGATTAGGAACACTGACTTCTTTTATCCCAGCACCCGTAATTACGGGGTTTACTTCAGGTATTGCTATCATTATTGCATTAGGTCAGATCGATAATTTATTTGGTGTTCACTCGGAAGGTACAAACGTTATTGAAAAACTAAGTAGTTATCAAACGATAGGATTTCCGATAAACACAGCCTCTTTGATCATGGGAGGGCTAGTCATTTTAGGGATGTTTATCTATCCAAAAAAATGGGCGAAACGAATGCCTAGTTCGCTGCTGGCTATCATTTTGGCAACAGCAGTTATGCTATTGTTCCATTTACCAGTAGCAACTGTGGGTAAGATTCCACAAACATTGATCAGTAGTAATCGTTTGAATATGGGAGATTTTAGCTTTTCTGCCTTGCAACAAGTGGCAGTTCCAGCTATTAGCATTGCTTTATTAGGAATGATTGAAAGCTTGCTATGTGGTGCTTCGGCTGGCCGAATGGCAAATAAGCCCTTAGATAGCAATCAAGAATTAATGGCGCAAGGAATTGGAAATCTGTTGCTTCCTTTCTTTGGCGGGATTCCTGCTACTGCGGCCATCGCCCGTACAAGCGTGGCCATCAAATCTGGTGCACAAACTAGATTAGCTGGTATGATACATGCAGTTGTCTTACTGCTCTCCATGCTTGTTTTTGCGCCAGTGATGTCACAGATTCCAATGCCAGCACTTGCAGGTGTTTTGATCGTGACGGCTTGGCGTATGAATGAATGGGAAACGATCAAGGAGCTATTTACTAATAAATATTGGTCAGCAGTTCTATTGTTTATCCTTACGATGATTTGTACAGTTATCTTTGATTTAAGTATTGCTATCGTGATCGGGGTGATCGGCGGCTGTGTATTTTTTGTTGTCAAAAGCGCTGCTATCACGATTTCATTAGAAACGATCGATTGGCAAAGAATGGGGCTGCCAGAAACGGAAAAGCTGAATAACTGGACAGTAGTGTATATTAGTGGTCCACTGTTTTTTATGTCTTCAGAAAAACTCAAAAATAAATTGGAAGAACTAAATCATCACGATGGTGTCATTTTCTCCATGCGAGGCGTACCAAGTATTGATTTGACGGCACGTGCAGTTTTTGATGAATTTCAAGAAAAAGCAGAGCAAAGAGGACAAACGATTATCTATACTTCCTTGCAGCCAGAAGTAGAAAAACAACTTTCTCACTTGTGGGAACATACATTCACGCATCAACATCAAACAGTTGCTCATGCGTTGACAGCTTTACATGCGAAATATACTGCAATTAGCCATTAAAACAATGAAAAAGAACAGACAAGACTGTAAACTGAAGATTTTATGGTCTTGTCTGTTCTTTTTAATCTTGCTGTAAAAGTGAAGCTAGTACTTGCCAGTCTTGATGGATAACAGGTACAAGGGAGCGATTGTAGAAAATAGCTGCTGGATGAAAAAGTGGAAGAATTCGATAGTTTTTTTCTGACCATTCGTAGGCATCCTTTTGTTCTGTTAATTGTAAGACAGGCCCTGTATAGAGTTGACCATGATTTTTGGTAACCGTATATTCTTTGCCAAGTAAACGTTGAAGACCAATGTTTCCAAGTGTCGCAATTAATTTTGGCTGGACCTTCATCAGTTCGTAATCCAATATTGGTGCATGCGCAAATACTTCGGAACGAGTAGGTGTCCGATTTGGATAAACAGTTTCTGACTGTTGTGTCCGTTTATTGATCCGATGAGTCACGCGATACGGGCGGCTCCTTACAGCACTGGTGATATACACCTCTTCTCGTGTTAAGCCAGTTGAAGAAAGTGCCTGCATCAATTCTTTGCCAGCTTGACCGCTAAAAGGAACATGCGTATCAATCTCTGTTTTCCCTGGGGCTTCTCCCACGAGCATCAGTTTAGGATGAAGAGGTCCTTGCCCAGCGATAAATCCTTCTACAGGACGGCCGTTCATTCTTAAAGAAGCTTCTTGTATCAGTTCTTTTGGGTATTCCATTTATGCTCCTCCTTTTTCTTTTATTATAAGAATAAAAGAAACACAATGCGACTATTTTATTTGGTAGAACTGTGAGGATAGAAAAGCAGAAGTATTGCTTGAATTTTTGTTTTACTTTTTGATTTTAAATTTAGTTGACTAACGGTTGCTGTTCTGGTAAGCTAGTACTGTTGTAATTGTGGACTCCACAGCTACAACCGCTCAGAACAAGTAATAAGCACAGCATATGCTGTCACTTCGGATGGCGAGTCTAAGTATATCAGAAGGAGGTGCTTTATAGCATGTACGCAATTATTAAAACTGGTGGTAAACAAGTAAAAGTTGAAGTGGGACAAGCAATCTATGTTGAAAAACTTGACGTTGAAGCAGGAGAAAAAGTTGTTTTTGACGAAGTTATCTTAGTAGGCGGCGAATCTACAAAAGTAGGCGCTCCAACTGTTGCAGGTGCAACTGTTGAAGGTACTGTTGAAAAACACGGCAAACAAAAGAAAGTCGTTACTTTCAAATACAAACCTAAAAAACATTCACACCGTAAACAAGGTCATCGTCAACCATATACAAAAGTGGTTATCGACGCGATCAACGCTTAATAGCGTTTGAGAAAGAAGGCCTATATATGATCAAAGGAACATTTAAGCGAAATGACGCAGGTCAGATCGTTTCATTCACTTTGACCGGGCATGCTGATGCTGGTCCTTATGGAAGTGATATCGTTTGTGCAGGTGTTTCTGCGTTAGCGATCAGCACTGTCAACGGGATTGCCTCATTAGCCGGTTTTGAGCCGATTGTTGAAATGAATGAAGAAGAAGGCGGTTATCTTTATACCGAAGTCACTTCAGGAATGACACAAGAACAAAACAATATTGCTGAGATTCTATTAGAAAATCTTTTATTAGGATTACAATCGATAGAAGCTGAAAACTCAGAATATATCCAAATTAAAACAATTAATGATAAATAGGAGGTGCAGACCATGTTGTTATCTATGAATCTACAATTATTTGCCCACAAAAAAGGTGGCGGTTCTACATCTAACGGCCGTGACTCAGAATCAAAACGTCTAGGTGCTAAACGTGCTGATGGACAAACAGTTACAGGTGGATCAATTCTTTACCGTCAACGCGGTACAAAAATCTATCCAGGTGTAAACGTGGGTATCGGTGGAGACGACACTTTATTTGCAAAAGTTGATGGCGTAGTACGTTTCGAACGTAAAGGCCGTAACAAAAAACAAGTGTCTGTTTATCCAGTAGCTCAAGAAGCTTAATAAATAAACTGCTCTATCTCTTGTGTGGCAAGGGATGGAGCTTTTTTGTAAATTATGGGATTTTTTTTGACCATACTTTTGACCATACTTTCTTAGAAGTTAATATAATTTGTTAGTTTTTGTGTTGTTTCTTCTTTTTTGCTGTTAGTAATGTGTGTATATGTGTCCATAGTAGTTTTTATATTTGCGTGGCCCATTCTTTCTTGGACTTCTTTGTGATCTGCGCCTGCCTCATATAGCATTGATGCATGTGTATGTCTAAAACCATGCAGACCGATATAAGGTAAGCCGGCACGCTCACGATATATATTGTATCTTTCTGCCATGACTGATTAATTGTGAAATTATTTTCGTCATTGGTAAACAAATAATTAGCTTTAGCAAATCCTAATTGAAATAAGTACTTTCTTTGTTCGAGCTTCCAAAATTTTAGTTGCTTTATAGTTTTTTCATCTAAATAAATTATTCGATTTGATTTTTTGGTTTTAGGAGTTTCAGATATATAATATTTATCTGAACGAGCTACAGTTTTTTTAATGGCCATTTCATTTGTTTTAAAATTAATATTGTCCCAAGTGAGTGCTAATATTTCGCCGATTCTACATCCGCTGAATGCTAATAGTCTAAAGAGCGTATAGTCTCTGTTTTTAAAATATGGATTCTGTTCTTGAGATACTTCATTTAGAAATAATTCCAACTGTTCTTTTGTATATAATTTTAATTTCTTCTCTGTTTTAATTTGTGGCTTTGGAATAAGTAAATTTAATGTTGGATTATCAGATGTTAAACCAATATTTATAGCATACTTAAAAACTTTATTCATATAGTTTATGAAAAGAGGGTACTGCTTTGAAGTTCCTTTTTCACTCCAATCATTTACTACCTTTTGACAATATGCCGTATTAATTTTAGAAAGCTTAATATTTCCAAATTTGGGATATATATGTTTATTAAAGATTATTTTAGTCCTTGAATATGAACTTTCTTTTACAGTTTTTTTGTAGCTTTCTAGCCATAATTCTGCTGCTTCTTTGAAAGTAGTATTTGTACTTGTGGGCATTCCTGTTTTTTGTAATTCTAGTTCTAACCTAGAAAGTGCTGTTTTTGCTTCTTTTTGTGTTCTAAATCCTCGTTTAGTAGTATATTTTTTCTTTCCAGTTAGCGGATCAATACCGAGATAAGTTTTAAAGTACCATGCTTTTTCGCCATTTTTCTTTTTATATTGTTTTATCATTGCCATCAATATTACCCCTATTCAAATTCTAATTCTGCCATGCTATCATTGAAAAATTCGATCAGTCCTTGTTCCTCTATAAATTCAAGCCATATTTCCTTCCCGTTAATTAATGGAACTCCTTTTTCTTTACGAATTGTTTGATACAAGTTAGTCACGACTTGTTTCCACATTTCTAATACAGCTTTATCTATTTTCTTATCATCCCAGCGTTTTTTTTGGGGTCTATTTTTGTTTTTTTCAATTTGATAATTAGTAGCTTTGATGATAAATGTTTCGTATCCGGTTGTGTTTTTTTCTAACCATTCTTTGAATTCTGTATATATCATTTTTGTTCACCTTTCTATTTTTGAACATATGTTCTTTTTTGCTTAAAAAATTTTAGAGAGCTGCATAACAATAGATGCGAGCTTTTAATAATTCTTTCACAAGTGGTTCGAAGCGAACGCTTAAATTATTATCTTCTATAAATTTCATGTAATTGATATTGTGTGGTTCTAATTCAGACTTTGCAATATATCTATCTAATAATTTTTCAATCATGAAGCGATCAGCCTCATATTACATTTTTGAATGGAGAGAGAATGCTAAGTTATATAAAAAATAATTATCATGATGTTTAGAAGCGTGTCCTAATTCATGTAATAAGGTTCTTTGTCTTCTATACTTAGATAAATTAGCTTTTATTACTATGGTATTCATATAAGCAACATAATGGCCATCGGCATCAAGGTTTTCACGCTCTTCTACCTTAATGCCGAGTTCATTAATTATCATTTCAATTTGACTGTCCAAATGACTCACCTACTTATTTAGTTATCTTTTTTCTCTAAATATGCTTCAATCATAGCTGATAGTATTTCCCTATCATTATCGGTGAGCGGTTTTCCGTCGCTACTCATAACAGATGCTAAAGCTTCTTCCACGGTTAGTTTTCTTTCCTCTGGTGCAACTCCCGCGTTAGGATCATCTGTGCGTCCTAGCAAATAATCTGTTGAAACATGGAAATAGTCAGCAACTGCATTTAGTTTATCAATGGATGGCTTACTCTTTTTCCACGCATAAAGTGAATTTTTACTAAAATTAAGTTTTTCTTCCAATTCGACAATAGATATTTTGCGTTTATCTGCTAACATTTTTACTCTCTCAAATGTTGTCATAATAATGATTCTCCGATCATGCCTAAAACACATCTTAAAAACTTTGTAGATAATCGTTGACATCTACAAAACTTTATAGTGATATATGTTCGTAAGCTAATTTAATAAGCTAACAAGCAATAAGAAAGACACCTAATAAAGTAAACAAATTCAAGGTCGGGAAACTTAGAATGTTAATTTATAGGGTAATTCTGTGCTTATTTAACTATGCACTTATTCTACAAAACTTTGTAGAAACTGTCAACAAAATTAGCTAATTTTATCAGCTTACAAATTTAAATAGAGAGAGAGGAAAAAATGGAATCAGGAAAGAAATTAGAAGCAAATGATTTAGATGTTGAAAATAGACAAAAACTTCAATTGCTTGAAATGTATGAAATAGCTTTTGATGGCCCAGAACAGCAATTAAGTTTAACTGCTGTTACTACATTTAATCATTTGGCAGATAAATACAAAAAAGAGGAAATCTGCGTAATTGCAGAAATCCTCAAAGCGTTAGCTACAGCCCCAATTGTTTTGCACGTTTGATTTTTTCTTGGACAGAAGGCTCATTTTGTTTCGCTTCATTCAGGGCGACATTATTCTCGTTAGAAGCGTATGTGTATGCTTCTTTGAATAACTTGAATTTTTCTTGAACGGTTAATTTTGAATCTGAAGAAGAGACAACAGCTAAAGCAAACTCTTTTGGATCAACTAACATTTTTTCACCACCTTAAATTATTTCAGTAGACCACTTACTGATAAGAGAATTATATCAAAGAAAGGAATGAGCAAAAATGAACACACCGCAAATTTTTAGTTTCGAACAAAACGAAGTTCGGACAATTTTAGTAAATGATGAACCATATTTTGTAGGTAAAGACGTTGCAAGTGTTTTGGGTTATTCAAACACTAAAGATGCTTTGTCGCGGCATGTAGATTTGGAAGATAAGATGGGGTCGCGAATCACGACCTCAGGTCAATCGAGAGAGATGACGATTATCAACGAATCAGGGCTATATAGTTTAATCCTTAAATCTAAACTCTCAAATGCCAAGAAATTCAAACGTTGGGTAACAAGCGAAGTGTTGCCAGCAATTAGAAAACATGGAGGTTATCTAACTCCAGAAAAAGTAGAAGAAGCTTTGCTTAATCCAGATACAATCATTCAATTAGCAACTAAATTGAAAGAAGAACGTACTGGGAGATTAATTGCAGAACAAAAGATTGCAGAATACGAACCCAAAATTTCATATTTAGATAGCATATTATCTTCTACGGATTCAGTAACAATTAGCCAGGTTGCAGCAGATTATGGGATGTCTCCACAACAGATGAACAAACTACTTCATAAACTAGGTATTCAGAAAAAAGTAGGCAACCAATGGTTATTATGCAAGAAACATATGAGACAAGGATATACAAAATCTCATACAACTGAGATTCCGAAATCTGATGGTGGAACAAAAGTTGTGATGAATACTAAATGGACTCAAAAAGGACGTCTATTTATCTATGAATTACTAAAAAAAGAAGGATATCTTCCAGAAATTGATCTATTAGAGGAGAGATAGTTATGTCGCAGGACTTCATTTTAAAAATACGTGTGGCGTTAGCTACGCATAATAAGAACCAAGCTTGGTTAGCTAAAAAGATTGATATTTCAACAGCTTATATGTCGGATATTATGAATGGACGTAGAAAACCAGATAAACAAATCAAGCCAATTGAGGCAGTGCTAGCAGAATTAGAAAAGGAGAAAAAACATGCAAATAACAATTCCAGATAATTTAGTAGTTTCCGAATTAACTACACAGATCACGAATGCAGTGCTTAATTCTTTGGAAGAACGATTACACCTTATGAATAAATCAGTGGAGCTTCCTCCATATCCAAACAAATCAGAGGTAAAAAAAGTTTTAGGCATTGGTGATGACAAATTAACACATTGGATAAACCTAGGCTTAAAAACACAGCAGTGGAGTAAGTTAGACATCAGAATTGAACGATCGGAGCTCCAAAGATTTTTGAAAGAAAACTTTGAGTTTTAAAGGCAAAGGAGAATGATTTTATGTCCTACACATTGCAACAAGAACATCAAATTCTCGGTTTGATTAAACAACGCAGGAAACAATTACAAGATGACCGTGCAGCGCTTAGAAAAGCCGATGAGCTATCAGATAGACAAGCTGAACTAATTGCTTCTGAACTTGAGGATTTGAGAATGCTAGAAATAAAAAATAGGGAGATTAAATTATGAAGAAGACAGACACACTTTTTATAGGATTCATTTTGGGGTTATTAGTGATTGTAGCGCACCAAAGTATTATCGGGGGAAGCTTGTTCGCAGCATTGATGGTTTTAATCAATCTGCTTGATTCAAAAGAAAGGAGCAACTATGGCACGAGAAGAAGCGCTAAAAATCGGTAAAGTAATTGCTGATAATTGGTGGGCAAATAGCCGTCCTATTATTTTAAGCAAGCAACATATCGAAAAGCAAAAAGCATGGCAACAAATAAAAAAGTGACTCCGCCGGCAAGCATAGAGTCACAAAGAAAATACATCTAAGGAGATTTTAACATATGGAAAATGAACTTTCCACTCTAGATCAATATTTGACTGATCCTAGTTGGGGCAAATCGAATGTCAAGGAAACAAATAATCGAAAAATCAGACGTAATCTTCTGACAGATGAAGAACTAGCATGTGATCAAGATGATTTGGGCAATTTTGTGAGCATTTGGGATCATGTTTACCTTATTCATCTATCAAAACATTCAAACAAACCTGAATACATTTATATCATCGAAGATGGCTTGACTGATGCATTAGAAGAGTACGACAGAGATAACTTGATTGATATCTCTTATTACGGACCAGGTAAGAAATACATTGCTGAAATGGAGGCAGAATTTGATGAGTGAAGAAACGAAACGCAACGATAACAAATTATTCAATAGCCTGTACAAGATAACCGTCAATGATGTTGTCGAAAAAAGAAACAAACTAACTTATCTGTCCTGGGCATGGGCGTGGGCAGAAGTCAGCAAAATCTGCGAAGAAGTAGACTACGAAATCTATCGTGATCCAGAAACGCATCGTCCATACCTCTTTGATGAAAAAACAGGCTATATGGTTTTTACCAGTATCACAGTCAACGGAGTAAAGCGTGACATGTGGTTACCAGTCATGGATGGTGCAAATAAGGCAATGAAAGATGAGCCATATACTTACGAAGTCAATGATTATCAGTGGAATAACGAAACGAAGAAAAAAGAGATTGTTGGAAAAATCGAAAAGCGAGTTGAAGCAGCAACTATGTTTGATATCAATAAAACAATCATGCGCTGTCTTGTAAAAAATCTAGCAATGTTTGGGCTAGGGCTATATATATTTGCTGGCGAAGATATGCCAGAAGATGTCTCGATGCTTGAACCAGCTACTCAAAGAAGCAAAAAGCTATTCTTGGATGCTTTACAACTGGTTGCTAACAAGTACGAAAAATCAATTGATGAAGCAATTGTTGCATTGACTGATGCGGCTTCTATAACCGCTGATGACAGTAAATGGACCAAGAGAGACTTGGGCATTCTAAAACGAGGCGTTAATTGGCTTGAAGATCAGTACAGAGAAGAAACAAAAGAGAAGTGATATGAGTGTTTAAACCATTAATCGATTCATATTCAGCGGTTCTGAAAAAGTTCAAAGGAAAAGACATAGGCGCAACCATCAATGAAGAAGTGAATATCGAACGTTTGAAGGCGATGTACGACGGATATGATGGCGATCGAGTCATTGAAATTCGTTTTATTGATCCTAGACGTTTCACAGTACAGCAACGAAACTTCATCTATGCACTCATAGGCGATATTTTCATCGATACAGGCATGCCAACGGACTTCTGGAAGGAATTCTTCTACTTCCGTTTTGAAGGCGTCACAGGGCGCAAAATAAGCCTCAAAGACGAATCGAATACAACTGTGAGTGATGCTAACGTCTTAGCAAATATCATCTTAGATTTCATCTTTGAACATCATATTCCTTTCAAAGAAGGCTATGAGATTTTACCAGCGAATCAAGAGTATTACTTCTACAAATGCATTACAAAAAGAGTCTGCTGCATCTGTGGCAAAACAGGAGCTGACATCGATCACTTTGACAAAGCGCTAGGAAGACGAAAGCGCAAAGAAGTTGTTCATTCAGAGTACACATTTGCAGCACTTTGCAGAATCCATCAAAATGGTTCTGACATCGAAACATTTAAAGCGAACTTAGACACGATGATTCAAACGGTGTCGACCATTGGAAATAAGAAACCAAAAATTATTTTAGTTACGACTTGGAATCAGGGAGACAAAGCTATTCCGTTTGATAAAGCTATCAAAGAAGCGGGTAAAAAATATGATTTACCAGTAGCTGACATTTCAAATATTTGGAAAGACAGTTCTACCAAAGGGCCAGAAGGTGTACAAACATTTAAAGGCTTAAGTGACAATTGGCATCCAAATGACGAAGGAATGCAAAGGATAGCTGAGAAAATATACGATGTATCTGAAAACACATTAAAATAAAATGCAAAGCGTACTCAAACGAGTGCGCTTTTTGTATAAAGGAGATATGGATAGTGGAAAAATATTTAAACACACTTTCAGTAATGACTGGGGTGATAGGCGGGACAATTGTTGGTTTACTGGGAGGAATGGACAATATACTACATGTTCTAATTTTTCTTGTGGGTGTGGACTTCTTGACTGGACTTGCGAAGGCATGGAAATTAAAAGAAGTAAGTAGCGAGGTCGGTTTCGAAGGATTATTGAAGAAAGTTTTAATCTTCGTGGTGATTGCCGTTACAGTTGAAGCACAGAAAATCGTTGGAAACTCTATACCTCTAAGAGAAATAGTTATTATGTTCTATGTCGCAAATGAAGGGATCAGTTTTTTAGAAAACATTTCGGTATTCCTTCCGCTACCCGATAAGTTAAAAGAAGTATTTCAACAAATACGAAATGATACTGAAAACAAAGATCAAGGAGGAAACAAATGAAAAAGAAAATTACTATTACTGCGATGAGCCTGTTAACGGCTCTTTTTTTATTGCCAATTAATGGTTTTGCTTATGCGATCAATAATGAATTTAATTTGGGCGCAAATGAAGGTAGCTCACAAATAGCAAATAATCAGTACATTTTACTGCATGAAACGGCTAATGAAACAGCAACAGGACGCAATGAAGCGCAGTATATGCAACGTTCATGGACTAGTGCTTACACTGCTTACATTGTGGGAGACGGCGGAATTGTTTATCAAGTCGATCAACCTGGTTATGTGCAGTACGGTGCTGGTTCGTATGCTAATGCTAACAGTCCTGTGCAGATTGAGTTACAGCACACACATGATAAAGCAACTTTTGAAAAGAACTATAAAGCATACGTTGAATTGGCTAGAGATTCAGCAATAAAATATGGTATTCCATTAACATTGGACACTCCTTATAACCAACCAGGAATTAAATCACATTTATGGGTAACACAAAATATTTGGGTGATCATACAGATCCTTACGGTTATCTTTCTGAAATGGGCGTAAGTAAAGAAAAATTAGCATATGATTTAGCTCATGGATTTACCGATGAAAATCCGACAACTTCAGATGATAAACCAGTCATTGATCCAACTAGAGCAGGTGCAGCAAATCCTACGCTGACAGACGGAACAAATTACGCTCACATTGATCAGTTCGGAGAAATCGAAAACGCAAACTTGCATGTAGCAGGATGGCACATTGCTAATTATAAATACGAGTATATTTTCATTATGGACTACAATACTGGAAAAGAACTAGCTAGAGTAAGAGCTGATGGGATTTATAGACCAGACGTAAATCAAGCTTATAATACTTTAGGAAATGTTGGCTATCATGTATCTTTCAATATGCGTGATTTCCCTAATAAGAAAGTATACGTCATGATGCGTGCGACAAATGATCCAGAAGGAAATACTAAGGGTGGAGCACAAGATTTTCATGACAAGCGTTGGTATTTAAATATTCCACAACGATAAAAAATTCCCCCCTCTTTGAGGGGCGGTACATAAAAATTTATTATTTAGATTCTATAAACATGTGCAACTTATCTAACAACAAAGTATATATTCTACAGAAGTAAACAAATAGCTTATATTTTAGGATGTACACAAATTGACAAGTATAATAAAACTTTGATAAAATACAAATGTTTTTTTATTTTTATGTGTGATTAGTTAGAACTTACTTAAATCCTATTATAATATTTTTGTTAATGATTTTAATAAAATGATTGGAGAGAAAATGATGGATCAAAAAGCGTTTATCGAATCTATTGATTCTACAATCGATAGATTAAAAAAAGAAATTCGATTTTATAATAGAGTAATTGGTATCGGAAATATTATAAAAATAGTCTTATCAGCTAGTATCCCAATATTAATTGATCAGGCTTCCGAACACAGGTCTTTACTATTGATTGTTTCAATTGCTTCAGCAATAATTACAATTATACAAAGTGGGATGTCTGCATTTAATTATCAAGATAAAGTACAGACTTCGACAGAGTTATTAATGAAAATTGAAAAAGAAAAGTTGTTATATATAACGAAAACATCCCCATATAATAAAACAGATGAAGAAAATTTCCATTTAATCGTTACAACCCTTCAAACTGAATTAATTGATATTATCTCTGATTTTAATCAAGTTAATAACTAAAAATTTATTTAATTAGAAAGTAGTGCAGATAATACTAATTGTACAATTAAGAAAAGAGATAAGACTTTACATTCCTAAAAAAATGTAAAGTCTTATCTCTTTTCTTAATGCTATAAATTCATAATAACATTATGGACAATAAATTTAAAATTTATTCAGACTGTAGACAAACTCCTAAATTTAGAGTGTTGTTTGCAGTCTGACGACTCAAAAATGAGTCGTATAAATCAATTATAGTAATAAGTCATTGATTTCTTTAAATTCTTTATCAAGTTCTTTTTCATCATATTTTTCATATTCATCAGCTTCATGAAGAACTTTTTTAATTTCATGAATAGCCTTTCGTTCAACTAACCATTTTTTTAGGTTATGTTTTTTTTCTGGATTTTCAGATAACGTATCAAGTTCGTCTAACTCTTTATCCAGTTTATTGACAACAGAAACAATTTTGTTTACAACTTTTTCTTCTTTGTTTTCTAAATTTGACATTTATCTTCACGTCCTTTTTATTTGATAATTTAAGTATAGAACTTTGATATAGTTTATACAAATAGAAACGCTTCTTCGTGTATTCTGTGATTTTCTTTTGAAATGAGGAAAACTTTGGAGTAAAATGAACGTGGACAGAACAATATTTAGGAGGAATAAACTATGTGTACGTCTATTACTTATGTAACAAGTGATCATTATTTTGGAAGGAATTTTGATTATGAAATATCTTACAATGAAGTAGTCACTGTTACTCCAAGA